>DATAPK010000319.1:0-3019 GCA_036265245.1 Tepidisphaeraceae bacterium
CGGATGCCGAACAAAAGTTCAATCTGGTTTTCGCGACAGTCCGATAAAGAAATCCCATTCTTCGCCGACAAAACCGTAATTGGGCACTATGATCCCTTGCCGGGCGAGTCACCGCCTCAAGCGGTCCGCCCGCATCAAAAGGAGGGATCGATGTCCCATGTTCCTGTCTCACCATGCGAGCTTCATTCCCCAAAATTCCCCATCGGCCACGATCGTCTCAATTGCGCTCTCTCATTGAGACTGACCAAACTCAATTTGAAAAAGCAAACCCACCGATCGGCCTAAGTCCAGTCCACATCATCAATTGTTGCCGCTCCTAATCGGTAATTCGCAGTCGGCAATTGGCAATTAGCATCCTGTCGTTTACAACCTCTCACCCATGCTCGACCCAAAACTCATCCGCGAAAACCCCGACGCGATCAAACAGGCGACGCGCGTGAAGCGCGTGGGCTCGCCGGAACTGGTGGATGCGTGGCTGGCGGCGGATGAGAAGCGGCGGGCGGCGCAGACGGCGGCGGATCAACTCAAATCCGAACAAAGAACCGCTGGCGAAAAGATGAAGGAGAAGCTTTCGCCCGACGAGCGGACGCAGCTTCAAAACACCCTTCGGCAAATGAAGGAAGGCGTTCAAGCGAAAGATAAAGAACAAGCCGACGCGGAAGTGGAAGCAAATCAGATCATGCTCCAGCTTCCGGCGATCCCCGATCCGAGTTGGCCAGTTGGAAAAGATGCGGAAGAAAATGTCGTCGTGCGGATGTGGAATGACCCGGCAATTAAGCCAACGCCGCTGGGTGAGGGCCGCAAGGATCATGTCGCACTCGGCACGGCTTTGGGCATTTTAGATTTCGATCGTGGCGTGAAATTGGCGGGATCGCGCAGTTATGTCGTGCGCGGCATGGGGAGCAAGCTCTATCACGCCGTGCTGCGATTTGCCCTGGATGTGATCACGCAACGAAATTACGAATCGTTCGTCGTTCCGATTCTCGTCTCCGAGCAGTGCATGATCGGCACCGGCTATTTCCCCGCCGGCAAGGATCAGGCGTACATCACGCAGGATAACAGCGTGCTGGTCGGCACGAGCGAAGTGCCGCTGGCCAGTTTTTTTGGCGATGAAATTCTGGAGGAGAAGGATTTGCCAAAGCGCATGTGCGCGATGAGCAGTTGCTTTCGCCGCGAAGCCGGCGCCGCGGGCAAAGACACGGCTGGGCTTTATCGCGTGCATCAATTCGACAAGGTCGAGCAGGTGGTGATCCACAAAGCCGACGACGCCGAGCATATCGCGCTGCATGAAGAGATCATCGCCAACAGCGAATTCATCCTGCAACAGCTCAAGCTCCCCTACCGCGTCGTGCAGAACTGCACCGGCGACATGGGCCAAGGGAAATGGCGGATGTACGACATTGAAACGTGGATGCCGAGCCGAAAAAGCTATGGCGAGACGCACAGCGGCAGCGCGCTGCGGGATTTCCAGGCCCGGCGATTAAATCTGCGCTATCGTTCCAGCGGATCAAAGCAAGCCAGCTTTTGTTATACGCTTAACAATACCGCAATCGCGTGTCCGCGAATTTTGATCGCGATCATCGAGAACTACCAGAACGCGGATGGAACTGTTACGATTCCGGAAATTCTTCGGCCGTATTTGGGCGGTGTTGAGAGAATCGAACCTTAGTTACAAAATCCGGGGCATCAATGAAAAATCATGTGGCAGTCTTGGCGGCGATAGCCGGAATGTGTCTCTTCAACGTTGGCGTGCAAGCTGAAAAGGCAGCGACCTCCCAGCCGACGACATCGGCCTCCACAGCATCCGCGCCTCCTGCCGCAATTTATGGAAGCGGATCGGAGTCGTTTCAGACATCTCCAACGCCTTATTTTCAGGGACGATATTACAATCCCAATTTTGCTGTTACGCCCACAGCCCCGATCAATCCAGCCGACATCGAGCAGCAGGCTTCGTGTGTTTTGCAGATCGATTCGGATTTTGATCCGATGACCGGAGGGCGAACAGACAATCAAACTGCCACCGCCTTGCTGGGCAGCACGGCGCTGCGGGACACCGCGATTGCTCGCCTGGCGGATATGAAATTAGATCAGCACAAAGACAAGATTTTCGTGCAGGCGTATCCGACGTCCGACAAATTTGTGCGCGTGACCGTGATCCTTCTTAAAGACGAGCAGGCTTATGCAGCAGACACAGCATCCAAATTGATCGGCGTGCTTTGCGACAGCCTGAAATCGGCATTCGAACAATCGATCAAGGCATCTGCACAGGCGGCCGCCACCAGAAGCGACGGAATTCAAAAGCAACTTGATGCAGCAAAGCAAAAATTGGCCGATGTGCGAAGCAAGCTCCGAGATGCGCGCGATGCGAATAATACGAATGGCTATGGCTACGGCGATGTCGACAACGCCTTGAATAATCTGATGAGCCAGAAGCGCAATGCGGACGCAGAGTTGTCGCGGCAGCGAGCGCAGCTAGCGGCAGTTGATCCCACCTCCGGGCCGCTTGTCACGGAATGGGACCAGGTCGTGAAACTTCGCCAGCTTCATCTTGATGAACTAACCGAAGCGAAAAAGCAGAATAAAGCGACCGATGCGGACGTCAGCGACGCTCAATCGAAGCTCGCCGATGCGAAAACATCTCTGGCACAAGCAAAAACAACCAGCCGTGATCCGAATCAAGGCTATCGCAATAATGAAATCTCATCCTTGCGCGCCAGTGTGGCACAGGCAGAAGACCGGGCAAAAACGCTGGATAATCAGATACAAAAATTGAACGATCCGAAAACCCGGCAACTGGTCGATCAGATTCCGGATCTGCAAATGCAGGAAAACTCGCTGCGGAATGATATCTCGAATCTCAATATGCGGCTGGAGCAAGCGCATCGAACGACCAATGCCTCTTCGAATGTCACGATCACCGTTCTGGATGGTCAATCACACTGACACGCTTGGCGATTAGTGAGCGCGCTCACGCCACCCAATACCCCCACGCGAACAGGATCGTCATGCACGCAAGCAG
>DATAPK010000320.1:0-3986 GCA_036265245.1 Tepidisphaeraceae bacterium
AATAACAGTCCGGCCAAACCTCCGGCTGCTCCGGCGGATTTAACCCATCCACGATCAACGGCTTGATCTTCTCATTTTCCGTCCCCATGTAAGCCGCCACCGAATGCCCCGCGGTCTCGGCGCACCAACGCACGTGAGCAAATCTCGATCTCCCCGCGTTCCGGAAAATCGCCCCGATCATGTCCGTCGCCCGCACGCAATCCAGTTTCTTTTCCTGTAGCGCATCCCGCAGCGTCAGCGTCACGCCGTACGTCGCCGGCGCTTTATAAAAACTGTTCGTCCACTTGCAGGCATCGAGCAGGGCGGTGGCATCGCTTTCGTTTTCGTCGATTTCATCTGCCGCCCCCAGCAGTTGCGGCTGAAATCGATCCGCCCATTCCAGCCCCGCGAACGAATGCCCGCGATACATCAACACCCCAAGCAATTCGCCCACCGTCGCATGCGGATTCAACGCGTCAAACTTCTTCAACGCCGCGCAAAATTCATTCGCCGTATCCGCCGCCCACGCCCGGTAAAGCATGTTGATCAAATAACTGTGATGGTACGGCGACCGCGCCGCCAGATCCCACGTCGCCCGATTCTCCGGCGAAAGCACCGCTTCCAGCTTCAAAAAACATTCCCGCACGTTCGGCGAAACCCACAACGACGTCGGCGTGAGATGCTGGTTTACCGTGATCTCGTCAAACCGCTCCGGCGGCATTGAAAACAACCGCTCCGCCTGCCGCTCCACCTCGTAATAATTGCTCAGCCCATTCAAGCTCAAAACGCCCGCCGGAAATTGGCTCACCGTCGTCTGCGGCTCATATTTCAGATGCAACGCCTCTGCCGACGCAAAAAGCGACTGGCAGCGATTCTGAAATTCCAACGCCGTCAATTGATTCGCATCCAGAAAACCCAGCCACGCATGCAAATCTTCAAGCGAAAACGTCGCCACCGCCAATTCATCCGCCCAGTGCTGCGTCCCTTTCAAATCTTTCGTTGCCACCGCATGATCCAGCGCCGCCATGCAATAGCTCGGCCAATCCGTATTCTGCTTAAACCCCGCCGGCGTCAGATCGCCAGGAAAGCTCGTCCAACCATTCGCACTCTCCGAAAACCGCATCGCCTCCTGCACCAGCTCGTGCGCGTTCTCCGCCGCCTCTTTATTGGTGGCCGATTCATTTTGCAGATACGTTTTCAACCGATTCTGATGCCAGTTGAAATCCGTCATCGGCGACTTGTTGGACTGACGATCGAAATAATAAAGCGTCGCCAGCGTCGTGCCCGGCCCGCCGTTCCAGTCGCCCGGATTGCTCGGCAGCACATCATGCACTTCCCCCGTATGAACGATCGAAACACAACTCGGCCCCGAAGGATCGCGGCTGCCCAGCAAAATCGGCCGGCTGATCTGCATCGCCTCATCCAACTTCGCCGCCAGCCCCGCCAGCGCGCTCGCCGGCTTGGATGTCGCCACTTCCCCCGAAGTGGGCTCCGTCGGCATCGCCCGCGTCGAATACTGCCGTCCCAACATCGCCCCAATCGCAGCCGTCAGCACCAGCCCCGCAAAAACCATCAGGCACAACAACGCAATCGACAACCTCCCGCTCGGCCAACGCGGATAGGGATTCCCTCCTCGATTCTCACTGGTGTTCGTCTGGTGGTGCATAACAAATAAGAGAACGCAGTTAATTTATCATTTTGTTGTCAACAACTCGGCAGGCCGGACAATCTGCAACTAAAATTAATAACCCCTAAACGTCGCAGTCTTGAGACTCCTTCAGCCCTAACAATCGGTCGATGTTAGACCTATCACCATACAACGGACAACAATAAAAAATATTTTCGTGAATTCTGCGGCAAGAAAATTAAATTCATGCCTAAAAAATGGTCGCGCCACAATTCCATTCGCTTGATCTTCAAAATCAGCGATCATCCGGAAGCGGCCGCCCCTTGGTTTCAGGACCTATCGCAATCCCCACATAACCAAGCAGTATGACGCATGAAACCATGCTCGCCGCCTGAGCATACCCTCCCAAAAACCCCTGCAATCCCCCCAAAGCCAGCGGCGCCGTTGCCGCTAAAATGCGCGCTGCGTTGTAACAAAAGCCGCAACCCGTCGCCCGCAGCCGAGTCGGAAACAGCTCCGGAAAATAAATCGTGTATCCCGAAAAAGGCCCAAGCGTCCCAAACCCCATGATCGGCCCAAGCACCATCGCCCGCCAAAACGCCGATGCCCCCGCCCCCTGAATCATCCAGAAGAAAATCAGAATCCCCACCCAAGAAATCCCAAACCAGATCGCAAAAGCCGTTCGCCGATTCAATCGCTCCGCATACACCGCAAAGACATACGCGCCAAAAAACGCACCTGCCTGTTGAGCCAGGAAGATAACCGACGAAAGCCTTCCAATCCGGCCCGCTGCGATGCCCCCGCGCAAAAGCTCCGATCGAACCAGATCCGTGCTGAAATACGCGATCCCCCACAGCGCTCCCACGCCCGCCGTCGCCAAAAGTGTCGCCGCCAGCGTATGCCGCCGAAGCGTTCGATTCGCAAACAGATCGCCGATTCTCCCAAGCTGCTTTTCAATCGCCGCCGATGCCTTCGCCTCATGCCATTGCTCCGGCTCGCGCACCGATCTCCGAATCCACAGCACCAGCAGCGCCGGCAACGCCCCTGCAAAATACGCCCATCGCCAATTCACCTGCAGGTTCGGCATCGCCAGCGTGATCAGACACGCGATCATATTCCCCACCGCCGAAAGCGATTGCAGCAACCCCAGCGCCATCGGCCGCGCATGCGCCGGAAAAGTTTCCGCCACCAGCGCCGCGCCCGCCGCCCATTCCCCGCCCACCCCCAGCGCCGTCGCAAATCGCGCCGCCGCATACATCTGCCACGAATGCGCCAAACCGCTCAATCCCGTGAACACCGCATAAATCAAGATCGTGAAGACCATCGTTCTCGCCCGCCCCAGCCGATCGCCAAGAATCCCAAAAATAAAACCACCCGCCGACCAACCAATCAGAAAAATCGATGTGATCAACCCGCCTTTTTGAATGATCGCTTGATCGAGTTCCCTGCCCGACAGATGATCCGCACGCAGCAACTCCGCCAGCGACGGCGCCCGAACCAGATTATACAAATTCTGGTCCATCGTATCGAACAGCCACCCCAGCCCCGCGACGATCAGCACAATCCAGCAATACCGATCCAGGCCCCGATACCATTTCGACGACCGCGAAGACACTGTGGAATCCGTTGCGATGGACATGCGAACGTGAGTCTACCACGCATCACGGCACATTGGTCACCGTATCCAACCCGATAAACGCATCCGATGTCACAATATCCGTCCCGTTGCCCCCGTCGATCGTGTCGGCTTTTCCATCCTTGGCTTTGATCAGATCGTTCCCATCCCCGCCGCTGATCGAATCATGCCCGCCCCCGCCCACCAGCGTGTCATCACCGCTCCCGCCCGTGATGGTGTCATCCCCGCCGCCCCCTTCAATTTCCAACGGATGAGAAGTGGAGTCGGTGATCGAGTCGGCGAAATCCGTCCCGATGACCAACTCAACGTCCGACCCGATCCCCGCGCCGTTTCCTCCAGTGACTGAAACCGTCACGCCCGCAGTCGCCCCCGAGAAATCAACAGAATCGTTTCCCGATCCCCCCAGCAGCGTATCGTTCGTTGGCGAAGTGCTGTCTCCGATCAATCGATCGTCACCCGATCCACCGTTCAAACTGTCCTTCTGAGCGCCGGCAATCAAAAGGTCTTTCCCCGCGCCGCCAAGCAGCACATTCGACACCGGCCTGTTTGTAACAGCCCCGCCCGCGCCCGAAACCAGTGTGTCTTTTCCCTCGCCCCCATCGAGCGTATCCCCATTCCCGCTCCCGTTCAGCCGGTCATTCCCCGCGCCGCCGGCAATCGATTCAGGCAGCGTGCTTTCGTCCGTGATCCGGTCGTCAAACTGGCTGCCAAGGATATTTTCAATGTCGCTGCCGATGAAATGAT
>DATAPK010000321.1:0-3460 GCA_036265245.1 Tepidisphaeraceae bacterium
AAGCCTAACGAGCGGTCAAAACCACGGCGCTTAGAATAAACTCGCTCTCTCCTACCCCGATTCCGATCCCTTCTAAATAAGCCGACGATTCCCGCGGCTATGGGACCAAATATTCTCTCTCCCATTGAAGACGGTTTCTAAGCTACAATATTCCTGGATGCTGTTGCCTCAGTTGCCAACCACGCATTTTGACACCGGCCCGCGTTCCATCGCGGCCGTCAAGGTGCTTCGCATCAGCATCACCGACCGCTGCAATTTCCGCTGCGTCTACTGCATGCCCGCCAATGGCGTCGCCTGGCTGCCCAAGGACGATATCCTCTCCTTTGAGGAAATCGCCGATGTCGTCCGCGCTGCCATCGAAATTCACAATATCCGCCGCTTCAAAATCACCGGCGGCGAGCCCACCGTTCGGGCCGGCCTCCTCGATCTCGTCTCCATGCTTCGCCGAATCAACGGCATAGAAGATTTGTCGCTCACCACCAACGGTTTCTTACTGGAAAATCTCGCAGGCCCCCTAAAAGAGTGCGGCCTCGACCGCGTCACCGTCAGCATCGACAGCCTCAAACCCCACCGATTCCACCAAATCACCCGTACCGGCAATCTCTCCACCGTCCTGCGCGGCCTGGACCGCGCCGAAGCCGTCGGCCTCCTCCCCCTCAAAATCAACTGCGTCACCATGCGCGGCACCAACGATGACGAATTCGCCGACTTCGCCCGTCTAACCCTCAACCGCCAACTCACCGTCAGATTCATCGAATACATGCCCCTGGGTGACTCCGCGCTACAAACGGAAATAAATCTCCCCTCACCATCGAGCCGGGCTGTCCCCAGCCCCTCTTCCCGAATCCCTCTCCAAAAAATCTCCCCCCAAAAAATCTCCCCCGACGAGTTCGGCCCCGCCGCCGGCTGCGGCGCTCAAAACCGCGGCCGCGACGCCTTCATCTCCGAACCCGAAGTCCGCGACCGCATCGAACGCGACCTCGGCCCTCTCATCCCCATCGAGCGCAGTCTCGAATCCGGCGTCGGCCCCGCCGTCCCTTACCAACTCGCCCTCGGCAATCCCCTCGGCCGAATCGGTTTCATCAGCGCAATGTCCCAGCCCTTCTGCGCCACCTGCAACCGCCTCCGCCTCACCGCAAACGGCGTCCTCCGAAGCTGCCTCTTCGAAGGCGGCGAAGTCGATATCCGATCCATCCTCCGCAGCAAATTATTCAACGGCCAGCGCCTAAAAGCCCTCGCCCACGCCATGACTGACTGCGTCCGCCTCAAACCCGAAGTCCACACCCATCACGGCAACCAGCAGATGAGTCGCATCGGCGGATAATTCCCCGCTCATCCGGTTTCTATTTGAAACACGCGCCAAGCCGCAGACTGAAATTTAAACCACGAAGTCACGAAGAACACGAAGAGTGAATCGCGAGGCAGCAGTCATTTGGCAAACACGCTTAAAATAAAATGAAGAAATCGGCGTGTTTTCAAAAATCGTGAATCGACAAGAATTGCTTCGTGCCCTTCGTGACTTCGTGGTTCAAAAGAATCCGATGTAAACCCGGATTGCTGCTCCCGCGAGATTCAAATCCGGATTACTTCCTCACCACAAGTGCGCTGGCGATCATGTCATGCAGCGTCTGCTTCTTTTCCGTCCAGCCCGCCATCATGTAGCCGATGCCAAAGAATATCCCCGACAGGATTTTCCCGAAATATCGTCCCGTCGCTTCGATGAACCCGATTGGTTCTCCATCAAGGCTCGTCACCTTGAGCCCCAACACCATCTTGCCGAGCGTCGCCTGCTTATTGGAGCTTTCCATCGCCGCGTAATAGAGCCAGCTAATGGCCACCGCCGCGATTTGAATTAATCGTTTGACCAGAATCCAGTCGGCCGTGCCGGGCCGAATGCCATACGTGCCGGCGGCTATCAATCCGATAATAAAGCTCACCGCGAGCGTGACGGGAAATGTGATGATGAGGTCAATAATCGTCGCACAAAAACGCAACCAGAACCCCGCATAAGGCGGCTCTGCCAGCATCGTACTCTGATACCCCAACACGCCAATTGGCAACACCGGCGCACCCGACCCAGCATCGACCGGCGCTGCCGCCGCCGTCGCCAATGCCGGAATCGACCAGGCCGCCGTCCACTTCGTCAGCCCTTCGATCCAAACCAAATTGTCTGGTTGGATCGCGCCCGTGCGCAGCAACTCCTGAAGTTGCTCCAATGTTACAGGCCCTTCCTGAGCATCGCCGCGAGAATAAAACCAACCCTCTGACATCGCTTTATCCCGATAAAAAGTGCGATCGTTCACCAGACGACGCCGCGATTGTCTCTCCGCGACAATCGCCTACAATCCCCAACCTCAATGGCCAAGAAGCCACGCCGAGCCATCATCGATCTCTTGCAATATTTTGCCCTGCGCATGGTTGAAATGACCCTGCACAGCTGGCCGATCGACGTCAATCTGCGCTTCTGTAAGCTTATCGGCAATTTCTTCTTCACATTTGACAAGCGCCACCGCGAACGCGCCCTGCATAACCTTCGCCGCGCCTTCCCCGAGCAAACCGAAGCCTGGCGCCGCAACATCGCCCGCCGCTCCATGCAGCATCTCTTCATGCTCGGCGCTGAAATTCTCGCCACCACGCGAATCATCCACGTCGACACCTTCTCCCGTCATATCAAACTGGAGAGATTCGAGCAGACCCTGGAGATGCTCCTTCGCCGTGACCACGGAATGGTCGTGCTCACAGGCCATTTCGGAAACTGGGAAATTCTTGGCTACGTGCTCGGCACGATGGGCTTTGAAACCACCAGCGTCGCCCGCACTCTCGATAATCCCTACGTCAACAAATATGTCATGGGCATGCGCGAAAAGCACGGCCAGAAGATCGTCGATAAAAAAGGAGCCACCGAACCCGTCCTCAAAGCCCTCGAAGAAAACGGCGTGGTCGGCTTCATCGCAGACCAGAACGCCGGCCCCAAAGGCGTCTTCGTCGATTTCTTCGGCCGAAAAGCCAGTACCTACAAATCCATCGCCCTCGTCGCCATGCAATTCAACGTCCCCGTCATCATCGGCGGCGCCAAACGCCTCAACGACCGCTTCAGTTTCCAATTCTTCATGCAGGACATCATCTGGCCCGAAGAATGGAAAAAGCAGGATGATCCCCTCCGCTACATCACCCAGCGCTACACCACCGCTTTGGAAAACGTCATCCGCACCGAACCCTCCCAATACCTCTGGGCCCACCGCCGCTGGAAAACAAGACCCAAAGGCGAAGTCGCCGAGCCGTATGATTGATTTTCTTTCATTGGATGTTGAGTGTTGAATATTCATTGACGCCGTGTGCGGGTTTTTGGGATTCCCAAATTAAAGGCCTCCTCGTGAGATGGATGTATCACCTATCCCCTCACGGAGGAGGCCATGACGTTCAACGATTATTTGCTGGAGTTGTTCTACCTCATCGACTC
>DATAPK010000322.1:0-3127 GCA_036265245.1 Tepidisphaeraceae bacterium
GGCGACGGATATTTCGTTTGCGACCGGGCGATCGAATGTGATTATTCCTTCGCAAGCGGCTGTGGGCGTTCCCGCGGCGCCGGGTGGGAACAACCCGCCCCCCGCCGATGCACAGGCAACGGTTGCAGGAACGGATATCGACTGGGTGACGGTGTCGTATAAGGTTCCGGTTGCGGAGTTGGCGAGGGAATTTCAGCGGACTAATGTTCCTCCGAAGTTTACGACGTGTTTTCTTGACGTTGATTTGATGCGGCAGGAGCAGCAGCCGGATGGAAGCTGGGGCGCGGAGACGGTTTGCCCGAAACTGACGACATCGACGCAGCCGCCCTTCCCGCCGGCCAATGCCCCGCCGAAGCAGGCGCAGCCTTATTTGAATTGGGCGGTGGGCGCGGTGGCGGAGATTGTGCAGCCGACGTTTTATAACATTACCAAGGGTGATGCGTGGACGTTGTCGAAGGATTTGGTTCCGCAGAATGCCGCGGCGGTGGCGGCGGGAGACAACAATGCGGCGGCGATGAATCTGGGGCCGAACGATACTCGGCCTGGGTTTGATCCGGCTACTTATGTGAGTATGACCCCGCAGGCATTGGCTGCGGTGACGCCGCCATTGACGAATAAAGAAAAGCAGATGGTCGCGCAGGCGAAGCAGGAAGCTGCGGCGAAGGCGCAGCAGGAAAAGGCGAGGTCTGCGCCCCCGCCGCCGACGCGAGCACCCACTGGCGGCCGGGGTGGACCGCCTGGTGGTTATCGTGGGGCGCGTGCGATTCAGGATGATGCGCGTCCGATGGGGCGGGATCTGAGCCGTGTGATGGGAGATGCGACGGATGCGACGCCAGTGGCGCCGCCACAGCCGCCGCAGAATTTTTCGCAGCTATTTCCACCGTTGCCGCAGAATGAGTTTGATCCACGTGATCCGGCTGTCGCCACCGCGCCGGCGGGCAGCGCCAATGCGGGAATGATCGTGGGATGGGCGCACGACACGAAGGCCGAGCCGGGCAAGGTTTATCGCTATGCAATCCGTTACCAGATCAAGAGCCCAGTGTGGGGCACGACGAATGTGACGAAGGTGAAACAGATGGCGGATACGTTTGCGATCACGAGCGCGCTGAGCGCCTGGACGGGCCCGGTGAAGGTGCCGTCGATCGTTAGCTTCTTCGTGCTGGATAGTCACAGTCCTGCCCGGATTGAGATTTTCCGCTGGCAGAACGGCCAGACGCACAAGGAGACGTTTAACGTTTCGCCCGGCGATTCGATCGGGATGACCAAAGGGACCGTTGATTTTTCGACGGGATTTACGCTGGTCGCATTTCGTGGAGATTCGCTGAATAACACGGTTGCGTGGCTGCTGAACCCGGATGGAGTGCTGGTGAAGCACGACGTGAAAGAGGATCAGAACAGCCCGGAGAAGCAGGAGCTTGAGCGGCAATCGGGCGCGGCGACGCCTGCGGGTGCGCAAGCGGCGGCGGGCGCTCCGACGGGTGCGCCGGGGGCCGGCCCGACGGGTGCGCCGGCGATGATCAATCCGACGCGATAAAAGGCCTGAGGACTGAGTAAAACAATTTCTTGCCTTTACTCAGTCCTTCGTCGTCAGCACTTTTCTTTTCCCGCCATAATCCATACGATTTGTTCCAATGACTGCTGATGCAACTGAATCGAGTTCCCGGAAGATCGTGATTCGCATTCGCCGGCAGGATGCGCCGGATAAGCCTTCGCGATGGGAAGAGTTCGGGGTGCCCTACCGGCCGAACATGAACATCATTTCGTGTTTGCAGTGGATCGCGGCCCATCCGACGACAAGCGACGGCAAATCGACGACCACGCCGGTGTGGGACAGCGCCTGCCTGGAAGAGGTTTGCGGCGCGTGCACGATGGTGATCAACGGCCATGTGCGGCAGGCGTGCTCGGCGCTGGTTGATAAGCTGAGCGAGAGCGGATCATCGATTACGCTGGAGCCGATGAGTAAGTTTCCGCTGGTGCGGGATCTCTTTGTGGATCGCAGCCGGTTGTTCAACGATTTGAAGAAGGTCAAAGCGTGGGTGCCGATTGACGGCACGTATGATTTGGGCCCGGCGGCGCCGTCGTCACAGGAATTGCAGGAGGAGCGATATCCGCTGTCGCGCTGCATCAGTTGCGGGTGCTGTCTGGAGGCGTGCCCGCAGTATACGCCGGTGAATCAATTTGTGGGGGCGGCGGTGATCAGCCAGGCGAGGTTGTTTAACGATCATCCGACGGGGGCGGCGCTGAAAGAGGAGCGGCTGGATGCGCTGATGGAAGAAGGCGGGGTGGCGGATTGCGGGAAGGCGGGGAATTGCCAGGAGGTCTGCCCGAAGGAGATTCCGCTGATGGAATCGATCGCGGCGGTGCAGCGGCAGGCGACGGTTTATTCGATTAAGCGGTTTTTTACGAAGTGAGTTAAGGGAACATGGTCACTAAAGTGACCATGCCGGTCGGTTTGGGGTGGATTGGAGATTTGGATTTCGAGAGGAAGAGGGACGCGACCGATGGTCGCGGCTTTATAGGGCGCTTGATCGGTGAAATGGGTCTTGGACTCTTTGCGTTGACACATCTGTTGTAGTTATCTAGCTTGAATACATGCTTCGATTCACCCGGCACGGGTTTCGGGAGATGTTGATTGGGACGGTGGTGCTGCTTGTCATCGCGGCGGCGTTGGGGTGGGTGCTTTGGCCGCTGGCGCTGGTGGTGTTGCCGGTTTTGGTTTGGCTGTTCGCGTTTTTCCGCGATCCGGAGCGGGCGATCCCGGTGGAGCAGCACACCATGGTCAGCCCGGCGGATGGGAAGGTTTCGGATATCACTGAGCTGGCGAATCACGAGTTGCTCGGCGGGCCTTGTGTTCGGGTGGGGATTTTTCTTTCGGTCTTCAATGTTCACGTCAACCGCAGCCCCTGTGATGGCAAGGTGACAAAAGTGATTTACAAAAAAGGGAAATTCATCAACGCGATGAGCCACAACAAAGCGTCGGAGGAAAACGAATCGAACACGATCGTTCTCTCCGAGCCGAGCACCGGCAAGCCGATCGCGGTGGTGAAGCAGATCGTCGGCTTGATCGCGCGGCGAATCGTCTTTGCGGGAAATGAGGGCGATCTCCTCACCCGCGGTCAGCGCATCG
>DATAPK010000323.1:0-19072 GCA_036265245.1 Tepidisphaeraceae bacterium
AAAACGGATTATCCGGTGCGAACCCAAACCGCACCTGTACCGATTTATCCAGCGATGTCTTCGTCAGATCCTGGTTAAAATTAAATTGCGGAATCAGCAGCACCGCTGCCACCAGCGTCGCCAGCGCCACCAGCAGCGCCCACGTGCGAGCGGCCTTGGCGCTATTCAAGAACGCGCCAATGATCGCTCCGCCGAGCGGGATCAAAATCAGGAGAAGCAGTAAAGGACTTTCCATTTATTTGATTGGGGATTGTGGATTGTGGATTGTTGTAAAAAACAACGTTCGACATTCCACAATCAACATTCCAATTACCTATAAGAAAATAATCAACAAAATCACCGCTATGCCAAACAACATCGTCGCCGCGTATCCCTGCAAATAACCGCGCTGCGTGCTGAGCTTCAGCGCCCAGCCCGACGCCTGCGGGATAAAGCTGATCAGCCAGACGATCCCATCGACAACATATCGATCGATCGCAAAAAATACCCGGCCCAGCGCCCGCAGCGGCTCAACGATCGCATCCTGATAAATCTCATCAATCCAGTATTTGCCTTCCAGCAATCTCGCAAGCTGCGGCATCTTGTTCGGCAATTCTTCGCCGCGGCGGCGATTCTTCAGGTGCATTACAAACGCGAGATAAATGCCAAGAATCGAAATCCCGCTGCTGGCCCACATGAGCATCAACTCGGTGTGCTTTTCATCGGCGACGGTATCGCGATTGGTTTCTTCCTCGCGTTTTGCCGCCTCAAGTTGACCAAACGGCATCGGCGAAACCACGCTGCCCGCTTTTTCCGCAACTTCATACGCCAACGCAAAGCTCGGACTCTTGCCGAGGAATCCCGCCAGGCTGTTATCCCGCTCGGGGAAATTCAAATACCCGGCGACCAGTGCACCAATCGCCAGCACAATTAACGGCAGAATCATAATGGCCGGCTCGTGATTGTGATGATGCTCGTGCTCCGCCGCCTTGGCGCCTTCCGCATCCTCGGCACCGTGCAGAGAACCGCCATGTCCGTGATCGTCGTGGCCATGCCCATGTCCACCATCGGGCGGCGGGGGAACCACCAGTGGCCCAAGGAATACCCGGAAATACAGCCGGAACGTGTAATACGCCGTCATCAACGCCGCGAAGAGCATTACGCTGCCAAGCAATTTGCTATGCTGCCACGCCGCCCCAACAATCTGATCCTTTGATAAAAACCCGGCGGTAAATGGAAACCCTGCCAGCGCCGCGCATCCAATGAGCATCAGAATGTGCGTTTTGGGCAGCACCTTCTTCAGGCCGGACATCTTTCGCATGTCCAGTTCACCCGACATCGCGTGCATTACGACGCCGGAGCCAAGGAACAGCAGTGCCTTGAAAAACGCGTGAGTAATCAGATGGAAAACCCCCGCCACCGGCGCCAGCACACCCACGCCCACAAACATGAACCCAAGCTGGCTGATCGTCGAATACGCGAAAACTTTTTTCAGATCGAATTGCCGCAGCGCGATCGTCGCCGCGAAGACCGCCGTGAATGCACCCACGCAGGCGATCGTCATCATCGCTCCCGCGTTGCCCACGAACAGCGTGCCGCAACGGGCGATCATGTAAACCCCCGCCGTCACCATTGTCGCTGCGTGAATCAGCGCGCTAACCGGAGTCGGCCCTTCCATCGCATCGGGCAGCCACACATAAAGCGGAAACTGCGCGCTTTTTCCGAACGCGCCAACCATCAGCAAAAACGGAATCCACTTCATCGCCGTCGGCACCCACGCCACATTCACGCCCGGCAATTTCGCAAGCTGATCCAGCGGCATCGCCGCCAATTCCAGCAATCCGCTGTGCGATCCGACACCATGCCCGAAATAGCTGATCGTCCCAAACGTCAGGAACGACAGCATGATCCCCAGCCCAAATCCAAAGTCGCCGACACGATTCACCAGAAACGCTTTCTTCGCCGCCTCGCGCGCGCTGGGCTTGTCGTAGTAATATCCAATCAGCAGATACGAACTAAGCCCCACGCCTTCCCACCCCAGATAAAGCATGATGAGATTCTCGCCCATCACCAGGTTGGTCATCATGAAAATGAACAGCCCGAGATACGCGAAGAACCGGAAATAACCCGCCTCCCCCTTCATATAACCAGCCGCGAAAACCGTAATGAAAAAGCCGATCCCGCACACCACGCACAGCATCACCGCCGTCAGTGGATCGAAGAAATATCCCCACTGCACGACGAATTTGCCGGCCTGAATCCAGGTGAAATAATTTTTGACAGCCGTCAGCGTTTCCCCGCCATGCCATCGCGTCAGCATCTCCGACATCAAACAAATCGACAGCAACGCCGAGAACCCCACGCCCAGCCAGATCGGCCAATGCGATTGTCCCTTGATCCACTTCGCGCCAAAAAATCCAGCGATAATCGCGCCCAGCAGCGGAGCGAGTGGAATCAGAATCGAATATTGAACGGGAAACAGTTGATCCATTTGTTTTGTTATTTGTTATTTGCTAGTTGTTAGTCGTTAGTTGTTGTGGAATCGCGTTTTACCACTAACAACTAACAATTAACCATTAACAACTTTTATCCTCGTAACTCCCTCCACGCATCCGCATCCAGCGTGGCCTTCTGCCGGAAAAGCAAAACCACCAGGCCCAGCGCCAGCGACGCTTCCGCCGCCGCGATCACCAGCACGAAAATCACAAACGCCTGCCCCGACAGATTGCCGTGATATTTGCCGAAAGCGATCAGGTTAATCGCCACGCCCTGAAACATCAGTTCCGTGCAGAGAAACATGACGATCAGATTCCGCCGGCACATAAATCCGATCAGCCCGATCGCAAACATGATCGTGCCAACGGCGAGGTAATGTTGAAGGGCGAGTTGAGTCATATTCTTCCTCTGGAAACTTGATGACTGACGATTGAAACTTAAAAAAACAGCGAACGCCTTTCTGTTCAAGTTTCAATCTTCAATCGTCATCCCTCACGTCTCCGGATACTCCTTCTGTCTCGGATTCCGCGTCCCGACCACCGGGATGCTGTGCGGATTATCATCCACCGGCGTCGCGGGCGCGATCAGCATATCCGGGCTGGAACTGCCGGCCTCGCCGATCACTCTTCGCCGTGCAATTACGATCGCGCCGATCATGCTGACCGTCAAAATCAGTCCGGCCAACTCGACATTCACCAGATGCTTCTGGAACAAAAACACGCCAAGCTCCTGCGTCGCGCCAGAAACGATCGTTTGCTGAATTTCAACAGGATTTGTCTTGATCTCATTGGCCTTATCGAAAATGACGAACAGCATCACCCCCATCAGCGCAAATCCCACCGCCGCCGCGATCACCGGGTCTCGGCTCAATCGGTCATGTTCGGTGAGATTCCTCGCCCCCGTGCCCGGCTGCGCCGCCTCCGCCGCAAGCATGATGACAAATACATACGTCACCAGAATCGCCCCGGCATAAATCAGCACCAGCGCCACCGCCATAAACTCCGCCCAAAGCAGCAAAAACAGCCCCGCCGACGCAAACACCGTCAGCACGAAATATAAAGCGGAATAAACCGGCTTGGGATGCGTCACCACGCGAATCGCCCCGATGATCGCAATCGCTGAGAATATCCAGAAATAAGGCCCCATCCCTCCCTGCGGGCTTCCGGCCGTCAATCGAAACAGCAGCGCCGCCAGAATCAACCCTGTCGCCAGCAGCACGCAGCCGCCTACCTTCCGTAGCGAGGCCTCGCGTCGCGAGGGGAGCAAAAGTACGGTTCCAACGCCCGCCACCACGCACAACACCAAAATCACCAGCGGCGATAGAACACTTGTTGTTTCAGCAAGCATGATCCGTCTGCTTTCCCGGGGCCAATTTCGAGGGTCGAAGTCTAAGAACGCCCCACAACCTTTGCAAGACAGGCGCAATGAAATTCAATCCACACCTGTTCCTCCGCCCCACGTCGCAGGTCTTTCACGTTTTGCAGATTATTCCCCTTTCTTGCCGAATCTGATTACAATTGCCCCGCTTAGTTCACGTTTTGAACGTCCGTGGGTCATGTCATGAAAGAACGCGTCGCTATTTTCTTCTGCGGCCTTTCGCTGCTGCTTTGCTTCGCCACCATCGTCAGTTGGGCGCGCAGCACCACCGATTATGAGAGCGTCGCCCTGTCTAATCAGGTTAACAGCTACAACTTTTCAGCCTCCAACGGCGCGGCTTATCTGATCCACACGGAATATGTTTACGATTCCCCCGAAATCGAGCGGGTTTGGAAGGACATCGCCAACCCAACCCATTCCCCGGACTGGACAAAGATGAAGGTTTCCTGGAGCCACGAAAGCGGCGTCCTCGATTCGCTCAATCACACCGTGCTTGGATTCGGCGTTGCCTCAACCACCTCCGATTATTCCCGCCGAATCATGGTGCCCGGCATCCACCTGCACACCACCGTTTTGCAGGTTCCGCACTGGGCCATCGTCCTTCTCACCGGATTGGCCCCCGGCTATTGGTTCTATCGCCGCAATCAGCTCCGCCAAGCCCGAGTCACCAGCGGATTATGCAGAAAATGCGGGTTCGAGATCGGCAATGTCTACCATTGCTGCCCCCAATGCGGCGAACGCGCCCCCCTGCCCGACGGCTTTGCTGTCATCGAAACGCATTGATTTTCAGATTGACCCCGCCCCGTTAACGCTATAATCCCCGCGCCATGCCCAACTATCAGGACGCTTATATCTCCGATATCCTCGCCACCGTCGAAGAAACCCCCGACTACGCTTTCGACAAAATCGTCGATGGCCTTACCAAAGCCGGCGTGCAAATTGCCTCAGCCGACAAAGACGAATGCGTCATCGAGGGAACCGTAGACGCCGCCAAAGTCCGCGGCCTGGAAGAAATCCCGGGCATTAAATACGTCCGCACTCTTTTTACCTATGTTGCGGATTATCCACCGGGCGATCCGAGAGATCTGGATAAAGTGGGAAGGGAAGCGGAGTGAGGGATGACAAGGGGACAAGGTGAAGGGGTGACAAGGTGAAAAATCAGCGCTCGGCGATCACCCATGTTTCGGGGTGGTTGATCATTCCTACGACCGTTCCAATGATGCGATCGAACTTCTCATAGAGCGTACGTGCTTGCTGCCGATCGATGTATTCACACTTCACGGCGAATTCGATCCACACTTGTGTTTCGGCCGCTTCGGTTTCCGCATCGGAAAGTTTGCTGATAAATGCGCCTTCATAACGCCGCTTACGCCACGCTTCAGCAATGTTCGCGCAGACCGATCTTGATGAGCGTCGAATCTGATCCGTAAGCGAATACGTCTCCTCCCTTGGAAACGTCTTGGATATCTGAAAAATCTCCATCGCAGCATCGAACGCGCTGCGATACACATCGAGCTCGATGTGAGATCGGATCCCCATTCCAGCTTCTCGTCACCTTGTCATCCCCTCACCTTGTCTCCTTGTCATCCTCACATGGGCTCTTCCTTCACCGTTTCGTCGTAAACCTGCAGCAGCTTTTCTTTATCAAAAATCATCTCCTGCCGCGTCAGGCCGACGATGTCATACGTGTGCGTCAGCTCGATCGCATCCACCGGGCAGGCCTCTTCGCACATGCCGCAATAGATGCAGCGAAGCTCGTCGATATCGAACTTCATCGGATACTTTTCGCGATCCTCCCACGGCGATTGCGCTCCTTCGATATGAATGCAATGTGCCGGGCACGCCGTCGAACACATGAAGCACGCGACGCACTTCACGCGTCCCTCTTCATCCTTGTTCAGCCGATGCACGCCGCGATAGGTGCGCAAATTCATCCCGCCTTCTTCGATCGGCATATCCTCGCGCTTCTCTTCGGGATACTGAATCACACGATCCGTGCCGGTCAGCACGTGAAGCATATGCTTCATCGTCGTGCCCAGCCCCGCCAGCACCTGCGGCAAATAAAACTGATCCGCCAGAGATAGCTTCGGTTCTTCGAGATGGAGAATATCGGAATCTTTCATGACAGTTACTTCTTTATACGCGAATTCGTCCCGCCGGCACCGGCGCATTCCCAAATCGGCTGCCCGGCACCTTCATCTTGCGATTCGTATCCGGTGCCGCCGGGATCAGGAAGCTGCCAACCACGATAATCAGCAGCATCGCCAGATTCGACGCCAGCAGCACGATCGCCATCTTCCCGCCAACATGCATCGCGATATTCCGCTGCTCGCCGAAGAAATAAACCACCACGCACGTCACCAGCAGAATCACCAGCGACATCGGAATCAGCGCCCGCCACGCCAGGCCCATCAACTGATCGAACCGAAACCGCGGCAAACTCCAGCGAACCCACATGAAGATGAAAATGATGACGATCGTCTTGCCGAAAAACACCAGGGCCCGGATGACGCAGATCAAAAAGCTCGTCGTGATTTCCGGATGATTCGGATCCACATTCCCCGACAAGCCCGGCAAGTGCCACCCGCCGAAAAACAGCGCCACGCACACCGCGCTGGTGGTGATCATCCCCGCATATTCCGCCAGGAAAAACAACGCGAATCGCATCGCGCTATATTCAGTGTGATATCCGCCGACCAGTTCCTGCTCCGCCTCTGCCAAATCGAACGGCGCCCGGTTGGCTTCCGCGTGGATGCAAACCAGGAACATCAAAAACGCCAGCGGCTGCGTGAAGACATTCCACGCCGGGATAATGCCGTGCCACATCCACGCCTGCTTGGCCACCAGTTCATCCAGATTCAGCGTGCCGTACATCACCACAATCGTCAGCACCGCGAGCCCCAGCGGCACTTCATAGCTGATCATGTTCGCGGTCGCACGTAATCCACCAAGGAACGAATATTTATTATTGCTCGCCCATCCCCCGATCACCACGCCATAAACCGCCAGCGACAGCACCGCCAGGATAAACAGCACCCCAATGTTCAGATTCGCGATCCCAAAATGCCATCGATACGTCGCGGTATAAGTATCCGGCGTGCCTGTCTTCTGAATATCCACAATCTCCGACGACGCCGGGCTCTGCGCGTTCGCAATCGTGCTCACATCCTGCCCGGCAGGCGCGACGAAATCGAATGAACTCTGCCGCACCCCGCCCCAAGGCAACGCCGCGATCGAAATGATGATCACGGTGATCATGATCATCGGCGCGACCGTAAACAAAATCTTGTCGACGTTCTTCGGCCGATAATCTTCCTTCAAAATGAACTTCAACCCATCCGCCAGCGGCTGCCCCAGCCCAAACATCTTCTTATCTTTGAGCCACGGAATAATCCCAAACCCCAGCCCCGTGCGGTTGGGCCCCAGCCGATCCTGCACCCACGACGCCGTCCACCGCTCCAGCAAAATCAAATACGCCACCGTGCCCAAAATGGCGAAGTGGCAAACCACGGTGATCCAGAACCAAGGGGGAATATGCGTCGATATCCAGTTCATTGCTGCTTCTCAATAAATGCAAACGTCTCAATCAGATGGTCAAAACTATGCATGGCCCTGCTCCATTCATCGGCGGTGGCCATCACACCAACGACATACGCTTTATCCTTGTGAGCAGCGCCGATCACCAGAAGCTTCATATCCAAATTCGTCTTCGGATCGTGCCCGGTCAAAATCATCCGCAATGCCGGCTCGCCGTCGAGCGTCGTAGGGCTCGAAATCACGACTTTAGCATCCGGCATATCGGTTTTCATCTCGTTGACCAATGCATTGTCGATCTCATCCAGCTTGATCGGCTCTCCCGCGGGGCGATCCGTCAACTGCGGCATCGCGATCGCGGCCTGTGAGTGGCTTTCCGATCCTTCAGGCGGAGCAAAATGCACCACGATCCAGGGTTTAGGCCATTCAGATACTTTCCAGATCGAGAGATACTGGATCTTGAAACCGAGCTTTTCATTGGTGTAAATTTCAATCGTCGCAGGCTTGGTCTGCGCGCGCACGCAACTGACAATGAAGACAGCGCAGATGAGGATGCGATATATGGGCCGCATGTTCATTCCATCGTGACAGGGGCCTCTGGCCCGTGCGGTCGGTTCGGACCTGGGCCACAAGCCCATCCAGCTCAAAGCTCCACAAACTCAAACGCCGGCTCCGCCTGATGCTCCGCCGGCAGCTTCACCGCCGCAAACGGCTCACCCATGTGGGCCCGCACATCATCGGCGTTGTAAAATCCGTTTAAACCAGACAGCTTGTAATAAACATCCCCTTCACGAACCACCCCGTCCGGCGGCGCGATCGCCGCATCAAACGGCTGAATCTTCCCCGCGTAATTTTCCCAGCAGCCCGCCTTCTCCGCCCACATCGCGCTGGGCAGCAGCACATCCGCGGAGCTCGCGACACTGCTCTCCAAAACATCCTGCACCACCTTGAACCCGCGCTTAAACTGCGCCGGCAAATCCTTCGGCAGCCACGCAGACAAATATCCGCCCACAATCCAGCCACCTTTGAGATTCTTTACCGCCGCCAACTCCCCTTTGACGAATTCGTCCCACGTCGCCGTTGGCCCATCCAGCATTTCAATCACGCGCTTAATCCCCGCCGCGTTCGGCACCTTCTCCGCCTTGATCGTAAATGTCACTTTGCCGTTGGTCGGATTCTTAAACACTTCATCCGCTTCGCTAGCCGGCACAGGGCCGAGGATGAGCGTCGCCTTGGGATCGATTGATCGGATGAATTTCCCGAGTAGCCACGCTTCTTCGCAAGCCATCATCGGGCTTAGCACCGCGTAAAGCGATCCATCGCCGTTTTCCGTATGCACGCGCTTCAAACCTTCGCCCGCGTCCGTGATCGCGCCGGGCATATCGGTCTCCACCTGCGTGCCATACTGCAATTTTCGCGCGCCCTTCAGGCGTTTCGCTTCGCCAAGCGCTTTATAGCTATATCGCGTATCGTCGCTGATCCACCACGTATTCACTTCGGCGTTGTATCGAGGACGAATGCGGAAAACCTGCCCCTCATTCCAATCCAGCCAGATGTTCTCCCCACCGCTATCCACCGGCGAAACCGAAGGCGTGCTCTTCAGCAGCCACACTCGCTGCTTGAACAGAAATTCCTTATCCAGCAGCGCCCCCACCGGGCACAAATCCACCACATTCCCCGATAATTTATTATTCAGCGGCTTGCCGGGGAAAATCTCGATCTCTTCCTTATGCCCGCGCCCATCCACAAACAATTCCCCCGTCCCCGAAACCTCCCGCGTAAACCGCACGCATCGCGTGCACATGATGCAGCGATCGTTGTAAAGCATCACATGCTCGCCGACATCTTTCTTCGGCTTCTTCGCTTTATCTTCCTCAAACCGGCTCTGCGCCCGGCCATATCCGTAAGAATAATCCTGCAACAAACACTCGCCGGCCTGGTCGCACACCGGGCAATCCAGCGGATGGTTGATCAGCAGATATTCCATCACCTGCTTCTGATTGGCGATCGCCTTGGTCGACTTGGAATGCACCACCATCCCATCCCTCACCGGCGTCTGACACGACGGCACGAGTTTCGGGATGCCCTCGACTTCGACCAGACAAATCCGACACGACGCCGGGATCGAAAGCCCCGGGTGATAGCAGTAATAAGGCAGCTCCACCCCCGCATCGAGACACGCCTGCAGAATCATCGAGCGGTCTTTGCAGTCGATGGATTTGCCGTCAACAGTAATCTTGGGCATAGCGAGGGGATGATATAGCGGGTTGTGAAGGAATTCACTAGAGATTGCACGAATCTCCGTGATGGTCGAGACAATCCATCGTTTGCATCTGTGCTATTCAACTATGACTTAAATTTGCGAAAACGCTGTAGACCAATAATGCGAATGTGTCGACGCTTTATTCGTTGATGTGCGCACTGCGTTTAAATGAATTGGGAGTTGGCCCGCATCATTCGGCATGAACCCCGGCTCAGATGGTATTAACTCCGGGTATTTCGGCATAAATGCCGAGGTTGTTGGGGTTTATCCCGGCTAACGTGCCATTCACACCACACCCGCCGGAGTTCAATCCGCATCCGCCGTGGTAAACTCCCATGGCGCCGGCATTAATGCCGCACAAGCGGTGGTTCATGTCAAATATCCTGATAATGTTGGGGACGAAATTACGGATGCGTCCGAATCTCTCGCAGCAACTCATCGAGCACCGCGACTCCCGCCGCCACGAACGGAACCTTCGCACCCTGATACCCCGCCAGCTTATACGGAAAGATCGTCTCCCCCTTCAGGCTCGTCAGCTTCCCCCCCGCCTCCAGCACAATCGCCGCCGGCGCCGCGATATCCCACAGCTTGCCGTTCACCGTAATCGCCCCATGCGCCACGCCCGCCGCCACCTGCACCGCCTCTAGCGCGGCGCTGCCAAGAATCCTCGCCTTCATCTGCGTCTGCGCCAAAAACCGATACGCCCATTGCGGGCACCGGCCGTTGGTCAACAGATTGCTCGTCAGCATCAGGATCGACGCATCACTAACCGGCGTCGCCGGCGCATGAAGCTGCCTGGTGCCCAGCCATGCCCCATGACCCTTCGCCGCCGAATACATCAGATCGCGCGTCACATCGTACACCACCCCCAGCACCGGAAACCCCGCATCCATCAGCCCGATGCAAACCGCAAAATTCCCCAAACCCGCGATAAAATTATTCGTGCCATCGATCGGATCAATCACCCAGTTTCGGCCGTTCGGATCCTTCGTATCAAACGTAATCGATTGCCCCGTATCCGATTCCTCGCCGACGATCCCCTCATCGGGAAATCGCTTCTTCAACCCCGCGATGATAAATCGCTGCGAAGCGCGATCCGCCTCCGTGACCGCCTCCTGATTCGCCGCCACGTGCGTCTTGGTAAGCCTCTCCACCTTGCCATATCGCTCCAGAACAATCTTCCCGGCTCCTCTGGCCAGCTCAATCGCATATTGCAGATCATGCTCAATCATCCCCGGCAGGATATGCAATCACCCGCCCGACGCAACGGACAGAACAACAGACCGCGAAAGCGCGAAACCACGAAGTGAATCGCGAAGTAATTCTATATTAAACCCCTTCGCGGCCTTCTTCGCGCCCTTCGCGCCATCGCGGTCTCTGCCATCCGCCAACGTGACACACCCGATCGTTTCTGGTGAAATCAGCCGCGTGAAGAAACTTGCTTATCTTCAGGCCCCGCAGTTCGGCGACACAACCGACTATCCCATCCAGGCCATGCAGCGCATGATGCTCGCAAAAGGCCTGCGCCCCTTCCGTTCCCAACCCTTCAAATCCGTCGTCTTCGCCGGCAAAGTCCTCGCCAAAAGCAAGATGGTCCGCAATCTCTGGATGACCGGCCGCAAAGCTTACATCGTGCCGATCCTCCACTGCTCCGAATATCGCCTCTTTCCCGTCAGCTATTTTTACGAGTGCATCCCCTACGCGATGGACGTCTGGCCGCCGTCCTACCCGCGCTGGGAAGGATTCTTCCGCCGAAACAAAATCCGCACCTGCTTCTTCACCGCGCGCATGTCGGCCGAGCGCTTCAAGCCGCTCTTCCCCAACATGAACTGCCTCTGGCTCGCCGAGGCCGTCGATCCGACCGAATATCGCAACGACATCCCATTGGAAAAACGAACGATCCAGGTACTCGAGCTTGGCCGAAAGTGGGATGAATACCACGCGAAAATCGAACAACCCCTCGCCGGCAAAAATCGAACCCACTTATACGAAAAGGTGAAAGGCCAGCTGATCTTCGGCACGCGCCAGGAGATGATCGACGGCTTCGTCAACAGCATCGTCTCCGTCTGCTTCCCCCAATCCCTCACCCACCCCGAGCGCGCCGGAAACGTCGAAACCGTCACGCTCCGCTACTTCGAAACGATGGCCTGCAAGTGCGTGCCCGTCGGAAAATGCCCGCAGGAATTAATCGACCTCTTCGGCTACAACCCGATGATCGAAGTCGATCTCAACCACGCCGCCGATCAGGTCGAAGAAATCATTTCCAACCCCGCGAAATATCAGGAAATGGTCGATCGCAATTATGCTCGCCTGCTCGAAGTTGGCACGTGGGATTCTCGAGTCAATCAGTTGCTTTCGATGCTGAAGAATCTCGGATACGAAGCCTAACCCCCGGCATGCGCAAGACGCATTTCGCCAGCCACTCATCCCCAAAACTTTCCCGGCCAAACAGCAGCAGCGTGCCCAGTGCAACCGGCGTAAACTCCACATCCGCCAGCGCGCTACCGATCGCCGGCCGCCCATTTTGAATCGCGACGCTTCCGCCATGCTCATCCCGCTGAAGCTGCGACTCGATTTGCTGGCGTGTCGAGCGAACCTTCGCCTGAAAGATCAACTCCGGATGCTTGATCGCCTCATCCTCGATGATCCCGATGCAGCGCAGCGATTCGATCTCCGCCGCCGATAGTTTCAATTCTTCCTGTAGCTCGCGCTCAACCGCGGAGAAGCAATCGTCTCCATCGCGCGGCTCCAGCGTCCCCGCAAACGGATGCACGCGATTCGGATGATATGCCACCGTCGCATTTCGCCGCCCAAACAACAAATACCCATCGCTCGTCAGCAACGCCGTGCTAACCCCCACCGGATTCGCCATCACCTCGCAACCATATTGCGCCATCGCCTCCGCGTTCATCAGGTTCGTGCCATAAAAAATCCGATAGCTCGTCTCCGAAAGCGTCAACTCCAGCGCATCGCCTCTCGCCCGCCACCCCTCCATCCGACACATCGGCCCATCAAACAGATGCTCGCCCAGCCTCGCCTTCCCGCGCTGCCATGCCGATTCAATCATCGCTTCCACTTCAGGAACAATTCGACGTGAAGACGAGGCGCGCGCAATGCGAACCGCCTCGCGCTCCCAACCGCCTATGGTATGAATAATCAACAAAGCCCCCGCAGTCTGCCGCTTGCGGCTTCGCGGATCAAGTCGCTCCCGCTTTCACCACACACCCCACCGGCAACGTCACCACAAACCTCGCCCCTTCCCCC
Organism: Tepidisphaeraceae bacterium; assembly: GCA_036265245.1. Lineage (GTDB taxonomy): Bacteria > Planctomycetota > Phycisphaerae > Tepidisphaerales > Tepidisphaeraceae > DATAPK01. Next base: position 12,914 of record DATAPK010000323.1, read on the forward strand.
GCCGTGCTATCCACCGTCAAACTCGCCCCCATCGCCTGCGCCAGCCGCCGGCAGATCGCCAGCCCCAGCCCCGATCCCGTCTCCGACCCACGCAGCGGATTCTTCAATTGAAAATACTCGTCAAAAATCTGCTCGTGATGCTCCGGCGCAATCCCCGGCCCGGTGTCGCTCACCTCAATCCGCACGCCGCCGTCTTCCATCCGGCTGGCCCCCAGCATCACGCTCCCCTGCTGCGTAAACTTGATCGCATTCCCCAGCAGATTGTCGATCACCCGCCCCAGCTTCACTCGATCCGTGCGAATGATGATGGCATCACCGCTTCCGTTAAATTTGAATTCCAGCCCCTTGTCCCTCGCGATCTGCGAAAACTGCCGCGACTTCTCCAGCAACAATTGCGTCAGCGATAATTCATCTTCAACCAGCTCAACCCGCGTGTTGTCAAAGTGCGTCAGATCCAGCACATCGCTCACCAGCCTCACCAGCGACAACGCGCTGCTCTTCAGATCGCGCGCAATCTCCGCGATATCCGCATCCGGCGAAGGATTGACTGTGCTGCGCTCCAGTAACTCAGCCATCAGATTGATCGCATTGGCCGGCGTGCGAATGTCGTGCGACACCGCCGCCAAAAATCGGCTCTTCCGCTGCGACGCCTGCTCCGCCTCGCGCCGCTGCTGATCGATCGCCGCCTGCATCCGCTTCTGCTCGGTGATATCCACAAACCCCGAAACCGCCCCAACCCGCTTTCCATGCCGCCCAACCAGCGGCGCCGCGCTCACCAGCACCACCAGCTGCCTTCCATCACGAAACCGAAACATCCGCTCGACGCTCGACGTAATCTCGCCGTTGATGGCCCGAACAATATCCTGCCCATTGCCATGCGACTCAGCCGCGCTTTCGATTTCCGAAAATCGCCCCATCAAATCGTCCAGATCGTGCGGCACATCCGCTTCCACCCCCAGCATCGCGGCCCCCGCCTTGTTATAAACAACCGTCCCCGTGCGCACGTTCGCGATCGCCATCCCCACCGGCACCGTCGCCAAAATCGTGCTCAATCGCTGATGCTCGTTTTCGGTAAACTCGATCAATCCAATCAGGAAATGCGCCACGCCCGCGCAGCACAGCAACGTGGTGATCGAAATCGCCCGGTTCTCGACGAAATACCACGGATTCGTGTTCGTCTCCGGCCAGCCGCTCAACACAATCTTCCCCAGCGTCACCGCCATCACGCAAATCACCAGCGCCCACAGAAACCGCCGGCTGCGCGTCCAGGCACATAAAAAAATCGGAATCGCAAAACCGATATGAAACTGCAGTTGAATCGGCGCCGGAATAATCAACGCCGTCAACAAAAGCGACAGCGCCACCGCCAACGTCGCCGCAACGTTGGGCTTCAATCTCGACAAAATCCATTGGCCCTGCTGCATCAAATCACGAAATCCCGGCCCCGTTCAAACCGGCCCATTAACCCATTCAATCCGAGATGTCAGACGTCGAAATACTTCGCCTGGGGATGATGCGCGACAATCGCGTCAGTCGATTGCTCCGGCACGAGCATGAAGTTCTCACTCATCTTCACTCCAATCTCTTCTGGATGCAATAGAGTGAGCAGATGCGCCCGATCTTCCAAATTCGGACACGCCGGATACCCAAAACTATACCGGCTGCCGCGATACTTCTGCTGAAACACCTTCTTGATCGACGGATCATCTTCACTGGCAAACCCCAACTCCTGCCGCATGCGCTTGTGCCAAAATTCCGCCAGCGCCTCCGCCGATTCAACCCCAAAGCCATGTAAATATAAATACTCCTGGTACCGATTCGCCGCCCGCAGGTTCTCCGTCAATTCCGACGCTTTGTCGCCAACCGTCACCAATTGCAGCCCCAGCACATCATATTCGCCCGAATCAACTGACCGGAAGAAATCGCTGATGCACAACCGCCGCCGCCCCTCCTGCCGCGGAAACGTAAACCGCAACAACTCCCGCGTCGCCCCGTTTGGCTGAAGCTTGCCGGGCGCAAAAGTTGCCGGATCGTAAACAACCAAATCATCCCCCTTCGACTGCACCGGGAAATATCCGTAAACAACCTTCGGCTCGATGAAACCCTCTTCCACCGCCCGCTTCTGCAAATCCTCAAAAACCGGCCTCGCCTTCTCCTCAATCAGCTTCTCATAATCCTCCGGCGAGAGCGCGCCCTTCTTCAATCCCCACTGCCCTAAAAACAGCGCGTTCTCATTGATGTACGGAAACACCTGCCTCGCCGGAATATCCTTCACTGTCCGCCGCCCCCAGAACGGCGGCACGGGCACCGGATTGTTCTTCGCCACCGGCTCCACGTTCGCCGCATCCAGACTTTGCGGCTTCACCGCATTGGCGCGCAACAACTTGCGGTTATCACTCCGCCGCTTTTGCTCGGTGACGATTCTTTCCGTCCGACCGGCCGAGATCGCATCCATCACATGCAATCCCTCGAACGCATCCTTGCAATAAAGCAGCGGCCCTTTGTACAAGCTCGCCAGATCATCCTCCGCATAATCGCGCGTCAGCGCCGCCCCACCCAGCAGCACCGGAACCTTCACATCCTTGGCGTTCAGCTCCTCCAGATTTTCCTTCATCACCCCAACCGATTTCACCAGCAACCCGCTCATCCCAATCGCATCCGCCCGCTTCTCAACCGCCGCTTTCAAAATGTCACTGATCGGCTGCTTGATCCCCAGGTTGTAAACCGTGTACCCATTATTCGTGAGGATGATGTCCACGAGGTTCTTGCCGATGTCATGCACATCGCCGCGCACCGTCGCCAGCACGATCTTCCCCTTGCTCGACCCCTCCAGCTTTTCCATGTGCGGCTCAAGATGCGCCACCGACGCCTTCATCGTCTCGGCGCTTTGCAGCACAAACGGCAACTGCATCTGCCCCGAGCCAAATAGCTCGCCCACCACCTTCATCCCCTCCAGCAAAATATTATTGATGATCTCCAGCGGCGGATACTTCGTCATCGCCTCATCCAGATGCTTCGTCAGATCGCGCTTCTCCCCGTCGATAATGTGCTTCTTCAGCTTCTCCTCAACTGGCAAATTATCCTGCTCCGCCGCTTGCGGCTTAGCGCTCTCTCCGGTCTCCGGAAACAACCCAATAAAATGCGTCAGCGGATCAAACCCCTCCCGTCGCTTATCATAAATCAAATCCAGCGCCGCGTTCCACTGCTCTTCGGGTATCCGATTCTTCGGCAGAATCTTACTCGCATGAACGATCGCGCCAGTTAAACCGGCCTCGCGCAGCTCGTGCAAAAACGCACTGTTCAACACCACGCGCGCCGCAGGCTTCAATCCAAACGATACATTCGACAACCCCACGACCGTATGACACTTCGGCAACTCTTTCGAAATCCGCCGCGTCCCTTCGATCGTCTCCATCGCGTTTCGCCGATCCTCTTCAATCCCCGTACTAATCGGCAGCACCAGCGGATCAAACAGAATATCCTCATCCCGCAGCCCATTTTTCACCGCGAGATCGCGAATGCGCTTCGCGATCGAGATTTTCCGATCCGCCGTCCGCGCCATCGCCGCCAGCTTGTCCTCGTCAATCGTCCCCGCCACCACCGCCGCGCCATATTTCTTCGCGATCGCGCAAATGCTCGCCAGCTTCTCTTCGCCGTCCTCCAGATTCATCGAATTCAGAATGCACCGGCCTCCCGCCAGCTTCAGCCCCGCCTCCATCACCGCCGGATTCGTGCTGTCCAGCATCAGCGGCGATTTCACAGAATTCACATATCGATGCACGACCTCTTTCATGTCCCGCACACCATCTCGCCCGACGAAATCCACGCACACATCCAGCGCATGATTGCCATCGCGCACTTCATCGCGCGCCATCGAAACCAAACCATCCCAATTATCTTCCTGAAGCAACCGCTTAAACTGCCGCGACCCATTCGTATTCGTTCGCTCCGCCACGATCAGATAGCTCAAATCCTGCTTGATATCCTCCGCCGAATAAAGCGAAGAAATCTGCGGCTTCGGAACGATCTGTCGCTTCTTCGGCGCGCGATCCGGCCCCAGCGCCTCAATCAGCGTCTTCAAATGTTCCGGCATCGTTCCGCAGCATCCGCCCACGATATTCACGCCGAAATCTTCCACCATCCGCATCACGCCCTTGGTGAAATCCCCCGGCGTCATCGGGAAATGCGGCTTGCCGTCCACCATGATCGGCAGCCCCGCGTTGGGCAGCACGCTCACGAACCTCGGCCAATGCTCCGCGATAAACCGCGTGCTCTCCGCCAGGTCATAAGGCCCAAACGCGCAGTTCAACCCCAGCACATCGATCTCACCAAACGGCAAAAACGTCGCCACCAGCGCCGACGGATCCGATCCCGTCAGCATCTGCTGCCCGTTGTCCTGATCGAACGACGCCTGCACCATGATCGGCACCCGTCGCCCCAGCTCGTGCATCGCCGTGTTCGCCGCGTCGATCGCGCACTTGATCGCCAGCATGTCCTGCTGCGTCTCAATCAGCAGCACATCCGCCCCGCCCGAAATCAATCCACGAAACTGCGGCAGAAAACTATCCCGCAGCGCATCAAAGCTCGTCATCCCCAATGACACCAGTTTCCGCGTCGGCCCGATCGACCCGACGACATATCTCGCCCGCTCCGCCGTCTCAAACTTATCGCACGCCTTGCGCGCAATCTGCGCCGCGATCCGATTCAGCTCCTCCGCCCGATCCGAAAGATTCGCCTCTTCCAAATCCTGCTGGCTGCCGTTGAACGTGTTCGTCTCAACCGCGTCGCAACCCACCGCCAAAAAACTCTCGTGAATTTCCTGGATCAAATCCGGCCGGCTCAGGTTCAGCACCTCGCACGCGTTCTCGCACCCGCACCAATCCCGCTGCAAATCCAGCGGCCGCTGCTGAATGTTGGCCCCCATCGAGCCGTCCAATACAACCACCCGCCGCCGAACCAACTCCAAAAATGGAACTCGCGTAGACAAACGTTCATCTCCAAAAAAGGACAAAGCCCCGCAATAATAGGGACACACTCGCAAAATGAGAAGTTACCCCCAAAAGCCCACGGTCCCGCCGTGTGAATTTATCGACCTTACTCGATTTACCGATAACGGATATAGTCATCTCACCCAACGAGGGCCCAGATCATGGCAAACCTCCTCATCGTCGATGACAACATCGAAGCCACCCGCCCCATGGCGATGATCTTTCGCTTCTTCAAGCACCAGGTCGATTGCGTCGCCAGCGGCAACGAAGCCCTCACTTATCTCGCCGATAAATTGCCTGATGTCGTCGTCCTCGACGTGATGATGCCCGGCATGGACGGCATGGAAGTCCTCCGCCGCATCCGCACCGACGCCCGCACCGCCCGCCTTTCCGTCGTCATGTACTCCGCCGTCTCCGACCCAGCCTACCGCGAATCCGCCCTCCAAAAAGGCGCCGACGATTACCTCGTCAAAGGCTCCATTCAGGTCGACGACATGCGCGCCCGCGTCGAGCATTGGGCAATGACCAGCCACCCCATCTCACCCCCCAACCACACTGACGGCTCCCCCTCCTCAGTCAGCTATTCCTAACCGTTTAGCGGCGACCCAAAGGGGAGCTTCTTTTCTTCACTTCGTAAACCCCTGATTCCGCTGAACCATCACCCACTTCAAATTCGGATCCTGCGGATTCCCCGCCACCACGTGATAGTTCCCCATGATCCACTCAAAGATTGGCCTGCCGTAATCAACATTAAATGCCCTGAATCCATATTCCGTCACATCTGAATCCACCAAGACCACCAAATCCGGCGGATGCTCTGCCAGACTCTGGATGATCCGCCCCTGCGAAAACATGATCACCTCCGGCGGCATCATCACAATAAAAGAAGTCGGATTTTCCCGCCTCGCCAGATAATTCACCATCGCCCCCTGCGGCACGACCGCCACCGTCGCATCGCCCGGCAATCGCTGAAGCAAACCAACAATGTGATTGATCGTTTCACCCTTCGCCGTCGCGTAAAACGCATCGCCTCCGCTTCCAACAACGGTCGTCTTGAATGTCGTCGTTAGATATTCAAATCGAAGATACATCCCCGCCGTGACCAGAATCACCGCGATGCTCGATCCACGCAAAATTGCCCCGCTGCCCCCTTTGCCATCGATCCACGCGG
>DATAPK010000324.1:0-4973 GCA_036265245.1 Tepidisphaeraceae bacterium
CAGGATGGCGTGGAGTGATAATATGCAATTTCGCGTCGATGAATTGCCCCTGATGAAAGAGGCGGGCTGGCCAGAGGGACTGTCTCAAATCGCATCTAGCATCGGCGATCCGCCTTTCCATTGGTTTTCGGAACTTCCCGACCTTCTTGCCTCGTCGATTTATGCAATCGATATTTTGTTGTCTAAAACTCAGCCTGAAGCGCCAGCAATCCAATTGAATACGGCTGATAAGAAGTTGGCCGCACCGAACCCTCCGGAATCCAAGCCCCAACTTGATCCTTCTATTCGAGCAGTTTTAAAACGGTTGGCAAGTTCAGAAACTATGCTGGTAATTGATGACATTGCTGGATCATCGGGTTGTCCACGAGATGCGAAAACTGTTGGAAAAATTGTGAAGAAGCTAATTGAAGACGGTTATGCCGTTCGGCCCAGCCGCTATGGCGTGAAGATCACCGACAAAGGACGCCAAGCACTATAGACACTCGATTCCCGCTCGATTCCCCGTCGAACCCCTTTCGATTCCCGCTCGATTTACCCGCCTCGATTCCTGTTCGATGACCCTTCGTTTCCCTTTAGTGCGACCGCTCTCAGGCATATCGTGCCACTCGAATTAACGGAGGTGACTTATGGCCAGAAGAAGCTAATGCGCCACCACGCCGCCGAGCGGTGAGCGCAAAAGAAAACCCCGGTGACCGCCGGGGCTGTGAGGCGGACTCTGTGGGCATGGCCGAAGACATGCCCTGCTTTTGCCGACGTGGCGGAATGTAGACGCAGCGGACTTGGAATCTGCTGGGGTGCCTGTGATAAGGAGAACACCCCGTGCGAGGTCACACTCGTCGTCGGCACTGTTGATATTAGCCGTCTAGTGGTTGTTTGTACATCAGCCGCTTGCCCTCTGCGCCCTTCACTGCCGCATCACGACGTTCGGTATCGCTTGCGGTGCGGCCATTCCAGCGGAAATCAAACTCGCTGCAATAGCGGTGAAGATGATGCTTTGAGACGTGGTGGAAGGTGCCGTGAAGCCCCCGCTTCAACAAGCCGAAGTAGGATTCGGCGGTGTTAGTGTTCAAACCTTCCGCGTTCTGATACTCGCCGACGCTGTGGTTCACGGTTGAATGCGCCGCGAAATTCGCAACGGCCTTTGGGTAGGATCGGCATTCATCCGTCACGATTCGCGCTGAGGAATGAATCACTTGTTCCATCGCGGACTTGAGGATCGCGCCGTTTACCTTTTCGATGACTCGGCTGTGAGCCTTGCCGTTTGTCTCGACCAAAACCATGACCGGCTGTTTGTCTGTGCCGCGTCCGCGCTTGCGCTTCGGATCGTTCGGGCCGCGCACTTTTCCGTGACGGCTTGGCCCAAGGTAAGCTTCATCGACCTGAACATCACCCTTGAGCATCCCGGCCACTGGTTCGCATCGCATGGCTTCGCGAATACGGTGGGCTAAGTGCCAAGCCGTCCGGTAGCTTCCGAGTCCCAGATTGCGTTGCAATTGAAGTGCGCTCATTCCCTTCTTGCTGGTGGCCATGAAGTGGAAGGCGCGGACCCAAGTCGCCAGCGGAAGGTGAGAGTCTTCCATGACCGTCCCGACCATGACGGTGAAATGACCACGGCAATCGCGGCAAGCCAATAGTCCGGGGCGGATCGTCTTGCCTTCCATGCGATAGACGTTCACCGATCCGCAATGCGGGCAGACCGGGCTATTGGGCCAGCGGATGGCTTCGATGTGGGCGCGGGCCTGATCTTCGGTGAGGTTCGGAACCTGCTGGTTCTTCTGGCTGCTCTGATGTGCGCTTTTCGTTGCCATGCCCATATACTAGGGGATGTGCCTTGTTATGTCAAGTGCATAGTTCCGATGACCAATGACCAAACCAACAATGACCAATCAATGAGCAATGTCCAAATGCCCCACAATCAACAGATCTTCAATGGTCCATTTTCGTCATTGGGGCTTGGTCATTCATTGGTCATTCTGGTTTGGTCATTGGTCATTTCCCCTCATCACCTGTTGCCCTGGATCGCCGGAAACAATTCATCCCGCAGCGGAATCTCCTGATACCGCCCCGGGTCGCCTTCGTTGAGTTTGTTCACCACACCATCCACGTTGCCCAGATCGACGCTGGTTTTTTCGCCCGTTGTTGTGTCGAGCACAGAGCGATAGCCGATGATGTTTTCGTCGAAGTCGGCGAAGCTGCGGTCGCGGATGTTGGCGTTCTTTTCCTGATCCTTCATGTATTCATCAAATGAATCCACCTGCTGCTGATGCGCTTTCTGCTCGGCGGCGAACCACTGATTTTGCGCCTGCAAATGCTGCTGGCTCTTTTGATTGATCACTGCATCGTTGGTCTTGAGCGAATTCGTCATCGCCAGGATCGTGGGCTCATCGCGCTCAAACAATGCTTCAGGAGCTGATCCGCCGACAGACGCGAACATCCAGGAACCCTGTGTGAGTGGCGTAACGCTTACTTGCGCAACCGCCCGATAGCGGGCCGATTGTCCGTTTCTCGTTTTGATGAACGAATACACCATGAGTTCAGACCGACCATTGGGAAACATCGACTGGGCTGGCTTGACGACAATGGCTTTATCAAACTCCAACGCCGGCCCACCGTTGCGCTGGCTCAACGCACTGAGTTGCGGCATCAGATTCTTAATGGCCTCTGACGGATTGGTAAACGGAGCGACAAACACCGCAGGCCCCTGCGGGGCGGCATATCCCATTCGACGCGAGTTGGCTGCAAGCTGTTGCTGCATACGCAACTGCGGTGAATCCGGCGTGTAGACCGAAAACGTCAGGCCCATGTTGATGCTTTCATCATTCGGGCCCTGTATCGCAACCAACTGCATGCACGATTGCGCCTGCGTCGACCAGCCCGGCGCTAATCCCATGCTGCCCGTGCCATCAGGAAATTGATAAGGATGAAGCTGAATCTGCGCCGGCGCGCTCGCCTGAGCACCACTTTGCGCAGTGCCGGCGAGCTTGGACCATTCCTCACGCGGGGCATCGGCCCGGCAATAGATCACCGCGACGTTCACGCCTTTATCGCCAACCTTGCAATTGATCATTCCCGCTACAGGTTGGCCCTTGAGTGTCGCGGTGAATGAAGCGCCGGCGGCGCGATGATCTTTTTGATCTTCATACGCACCGCGCATCGTCGGCGCGCCATCGAAATATCTCGCCAAATCTTTGTAAGTTGCCGTGAGAGCGCCTTCAACCGAATTCACATCGGCGCGATTGATTGAAAATGCTTTGCCCGCGTCGGTGGCGTTGACGGCGGTGTAGGCCGCCAGCGCATCGGCAGCGCCGCCGGTGGATGCCCCGGGCGCGAGAGGATTCGCCGGCTTGCTGGGCGCATCCAGCGGATTCACGGCGGTTTTTTTCAACGTGTAGACTTTTGAGCCGGTGAAGAAGCTCAGCGTATCGCCGTCCAACGTCGCGCTGAATAGGAATTTAGTCCCGCCGGCGTCGAAAGCGCCGTCCATTTTCTGCCCGACGCGCTGCCCCTTGGCGGTGAATTTCTTATCGCCGAGCGTCAGCGTGCCGCTATATCCATCGGCGGCGTGGGACCAATCGACCGTTAAATTTCCATCCGTAAAAGTTCCCGCGAATGGGTCGGCGGGCGCTGAGGGCGAAAGCGGATTGTCGGCGGCCGCCGGTGCATTGCCGCCGGCAAGGGCGGGCGGCGCTGCGCCGCTTCCCGCGGAAATGAATCGCGAACTTTGACTGGAAGAGAGCGTACCGTTGCCTTCGATGTGATATGTCATCTGCTGGCCATTAGGTCCAGGCCCGCTTGGATCGCCGCTGCCGGTGGTGGTGCCCTTCAGATCCACCTTCAGCGCGTGGCCAGTGCGAATATCCACAAGGGCTGTGCCCTGCGAGATCACTTTCACCTGAATTCCCTGCTGCTCTTTGACGGCGGCGATGGAGACTTTCACTTCAGCGGTTGGGCGGCCGTCGATGTCTTTCACGGAGAGCAATTTGAGCGTCATCCCCGCGCGATCATTTGGCCCCTGAAGCTGCAGCGCCCGCCCCAGCGCCGGCGCATCGCCTGGCCATTCATCGCCGACGCCGACGGGATCTTTCGGGAAGAAGACTTGCTCCTGGTCGATGATCTCGTGGAGTTCGGACATCGATTCCGGATCGACTTGATCGTTGAAATCGTCGGTGACGCTCCCATCATCAGCGCGGGTGATGGTGATCGTTTTTCCGGAATAAGGGAAAGCCGCTTTGAACTGCTGGCCGTTGGATTCGTTGACGGTTTCGCAGCCGTCGTCGTAGGTGACTTTCAGGGAGGAAGGAATTCCATTTTTGACGGTGAGGACTTCGATCTTGCCGGATCGATGGCCGTGCATTTTGGTCGAAAACGATTGCGACTGCCCGTTGGCGGTGGCTTTGTTGTCGGATGCGTTTTCCTGCGACTCGTCGAATGACCACGACATGCCCGGCTCAATCGCGAGCCTGAGCGGAATTTTGTCGGCGGCGAAAATGGTCACAGGGAAGATCGCCGCGATCAGCCAGAAGACGGGTGAGCTAATTTTTCTCATTGTTGCTTCCCAGAAAATGGTTTTTTGATCCTTCCACGATTGGGAGATTCGGCGAACAAGATAAGGCAAAATGAATATAATCCGGGCGGGCAGGAGAGTCGAATCAGTGAGGTGACGGCACTGTAATTTTGGAAGAAGCCAATTCTACCCGCTTTATCCTTGACTTCGCGGATTGATGGACTTGAAATCAGGGCGAAGCTATCGAGGGAAGGAAGCGATTTCACGCACTGATTCAACGCACGTCTTGCCCTTCCGTTCGCGTAGCCATTTTTAAGGGAAATGAGGAAACTGTGAAACAACGTAAATCGTCTTCGCGGCGGCGGGCTTCGGCTTTGGTTTTTACGGCGGCGCTGTCGTTGTATGCGACGCATTCGTTTGCGACAACGCTTACGTCTGTGGGGACGTTTGGGGCGGGGGGGACGACGGG
>DATAPK010000325.1:0-13210 GCA_036265245.1 Tepidisphaeraceae bacterium
GCACGCCGCGACGTCCGCAGCAGCGTACCCGTTCTGCGCGCGGCGCGGCGTGCAGCGTACCAAACGTGTCAACCGTCGTTGGCCTGTCTTATTTTCATTTAAATTCAATAGACGAAAAAGTTAGTGCAACTGAACCTACCAATATACAGACTCGCCGGTCCCTATGGCATGCCGCAGAGTCCGGTATTTCAAGGCTGACTGCTTGAAGGATAACGCTTGCCGATCCTTCTTCCCAGAATCATCGCGGGATCAACGTAATGCCGTTGAGCGGCGAGATATACCTGCCGTCGGGCAGCCGCTTCCCCCTTAAATCTATTCTGTGCCGTCCTTTGCTGTTGTCGCTCCGTGTGCGAATCGATCCGCCGACCCTCGCTCAAAGAGGCGAGCGCCGCCGACGCAGAAGACCGGTGAGGGCGATGGCAATCGTTGCCAGGCTGCACGGTTCGGGGACCGGCTGGCCCTGCACCAGGAAGGCCATTCGCGTGTACGTCGTGAATTCGTTGGGCGGTTGCCAGTCCGTGCCGAGGCTGGGATTGACCCGTGCGAGCAGGTGCGAGCGGTCGTCGGGGCTGTTTAATTCGCCGATGTTGTTGGGATACCAGAACGCCGACGTGTTGGCCCCGACGGCGACCGACAGCCAGTATGTGGTGCCGGCCTGCAATATGGGATTCAGCGAGGAGAAGACAGTGCTGTAGGCGTCGCCGCCGGTGCCCGACGGCGGCATGGGGCCGGTGGCGAGGCTTTCGATCACGTCGCCCGGCAGGCCGGCGTTATCCGCCTGCAGCGAGATCGTCGCCGAGTTGATCCCGGGGTTGACCACCCGAAGCGGCACGTTCGCAAACCAGAACGATTCCGTCGTCGTCGGCGTGAAGCCGACCGCATATTCAAAGCCGCTGTTGCCGGCACCGAAGCCCGAGCCGGTCAGCAGATATCCGCCGTTCGGGTCGAACAGCGGCGACGTCGGACTGAAGTTGGTGGCAAGCGTTGACGCTCGCGCCGTCGTCGAAATGAATACGAAGATCAACAAAGCGGCCAACGCCGCACGATATGTAGTCCCGGCCATGTGCATTCTCCCTTCATCGCACGGGCGAAAATCCGCCAACGCGATGGCCTCCATTCAAACCATTCCCCCGTACATTCTGCCCTGATCCGTTTGGCATTGTCTGTGATGCGGCACGCAATGTCCAGATAAACTCGCAAAGGCTGCGTGCCCCAAAACAGATCGTAAGTCCCGTAATCCCAGCAGGATCGCCACAACCCACACCGGGTCATAACAACCCGGACCGGGTTACGCCAACCCGGACCGGGATGCGCCAACCCGGACCGGGATGCGGCAACCCGGTCGGGGTTAAGACAACCCGGTCGGGGTTAAGACAACCCGGACTGGATTGCGGCAACCCGGACGGGATGGCGACAGAGCGGACCGGGTTACGACAACGCGGGCGGGATCAGGACAACGCGAATGGCGTTCCCGCGACGCAGACCGGATCACGACAATCGGCGCGAATTCAGGACGGACCGAACTAAACGCTCGCGTCACCTTCATTCATTCCAAGGTCAACGTTGCAATGGACCGGCCCCGCGTCGGGCATTGTGGTAAATTGGAAACCGGTCGGTACGGTGCCGGCCATAGAGCGTTGATCCGTTATGCAGCGGAGGCAATTCATGAGACGAACACTCCTTGTGCTTGTTACATCCGCGTTGCTGCTTCCGTTCGCGGCTCAATCTTCTGCAGCGCCCGACGACGACGCCGTTGCCCAGTACCGTGCTTATGTGACTGCGGTGCGCGCGGGGAAGCCCGAAGAAGTGATGAAGTTAATCGAACCTGTTCCAGAGACTTCCAAGCCCCTGCTGACCGCGTGCATTGCGCAGGAGATCGCGGTCGAAGCCATGAAGAAAGAAATGGTTGCCCAGATGGGACCTGCCAAGACAGGCGACGACGCGTGGGCGATCGGCGGGCTTCCATACGATGACGTGCTTAAAAACCTGAAGGGCGTGGCGGGGGGCGCGGACGTGGTAATGATACTCGCGACTAAACCCGAGGGGACGGTCGGGTGGGTGGCGCGCCGGAATGGTAAATGGATCGTCCCTGCCGGGCTGGTGATGGACTTGCAGCCAGCGGCACAGTTTGTCGAGCCAGAAGCGCCCGCGCGTGAGGAGAGCATCAAGTACGCCAACGCAACAGCCAAGGCCGCCGACACAGTGCTGCAGCGCCTCAAGAAGAAGGAATTCAAACAGCCTGCCGATGTTCTCAAGGCATTCAGCGACGAGATGCAGGCGGCCACCAAGCGCTGACGACAATTAAGAACAGGGACAAAATCCAATCGGCCGACTCCACCCACGCCCATCTACCGCCCAACAATCAACATTCAACGAGCCACAATCACCCTACCACTTCACCTCTCCCCGCGCATTAATCGGATGCTTCTCCTGCAGCTTCGCGATCGCCTCTTTATCACTCGCATCCAGATCCTTCGGCACAATAATCTTCACCACCACATACTCATCCCCCTTCTCCTTGCCGCGCTCGATACCCCGGCTCTTGATGCGCATCTTCGCGCCACTGCTCGTGCCGGGGGGGATCGTCAGCGTCACCGGGCCATCGAGCGTGGGGACTTCCACCTTCGTTCCGAGCAGGGCTTCGTACAAACTGATCGGCACATCCACCAGCACGTCCAACCCATCGCGGCGAAAATAGGGATGGTCGTGGATGCCGGTGATGATGTACAGATCGCCGTTCTGGCCGTTGGTGCCTTGATCGCCTTTGCCTTTGATGCGGACGCGGCTGCCGTCTTTCACGCCGGGCGGGATTTTGATTTCAATCGATTCCATCTGCCCACCGCGACGGATTTGCAGCGGCAGTGCGATGCCGCGCGCCGCGTCTTCAAAGCTGAGGCTGATGGGATATTCGATATCCGAGCCGGGCATGGGTGGCGGCTGGGGCGCTCGGCCTCGCGAACGCCCGCCTCCTGCTCGGCCGCCAGCCCCGAACAATTGCTCGAAGATGTCGCCGAAGCCCGCGTTGCCGCCGCCGGCGAAATCCGCCGGATCGAAATCTTCAACCGTCACCCCGCCGCTGCCCCACTGCTGCCGCCCGCGCCCCTGTTGGGCACGGCGATAGGCTTCATACGTCGCCGGATCCACCCCGCCCGGCCCCGCCCCGGGGCCGGCGTGCCCGAACTGATCGTACCCTTTGCGTTTGTGCTCATCGGACAGCACATCGTACGCCTCCTGCACTTCCTTGAACTTCTCCTCGGCGGCCTTGTTGTTTTTATTGACGTCGGGATGGTATTGCCGAACCAGCTTGCGGTGGGACTTGCGAATTTCGTCCGCTGCCGCGGTTTTGCTCACACCCAGAACCTCATAGTAATCACGTTTAGCCATACTCGTCGCATTCTAGCAGTCCTTAGTCATTAGTCATTGGTCCTTCGTCAGTGGATGCTCGAAACCAATGACAAAGGACCAATGACTACTGACGGAGGGTCTTATAAATTCTCACCGAATTCCGCATCAAATGCCGATAATTCCGAAGCCGCCGAACTTTCAGGAGCCCAAATGGGTCGCATGGACGCTGCTGCCAATCTCAAGGCCATTCAAAACGCACCAGAGCCGGTGGACCGGCTGAACCTTCTGAGCCGCTGGATCGCCTCCAAGCTGGACGCGCTCAGCAGCGTCGAGGAACGCCTCGATAAGCGGCTCGAACATCTCCAACTGACCGAGCACGGCCTGAAGAACCTCTTCGACCTGCTTCGCAAGCAGGTGGCCGACACTCAGCCGGTTTTGAAGGAGCTGACCCAGCTTCGGCAGAGCGCGATCGCCGCTGTCGAACAGCTCGCCAAGGTGACCAAAGGCCGCCCCGCCGTCGCGCCGCCTCCCGCTGCTGCTCCGGCGCCGGTGGCCATCGCTCCGGCACCTGTTGCTGCTGCTCCTGCGCCCGCGCCAGTCGCCCCGCCGGCGGTGGTGCAGATCGATCCGCGCATCGAAGAGCGAATCGCGAATCAACTCGCCGCGTATGAGCAGAAAATCTCGCAGCTTTGTCAGTCGGCCGAGCAGATGCTGGTGCAACGCTCCGGCAAGATCGACGACGACATGGCCGTCAATTTCAAGTCGCTCGACAACTACATCCAGCATCGCCTGATGAAAGCCCAGCAGGACACCGATGCCCTGGTGAATCGCGTTTCCGACAAGTTGAACGTCGCCAACACACGGGCCAATGAAATTGCCAACGCGGCTGAGGTTAACGCAACCGAATCACTCGGCCGCATCCGCGCCGAATTTGAATCGATGGCCACACCCATCCAGCAGCGGTTGCTGGTGCAGGTGAAGGACATGGAGTTCCGCATCTCCAGCGATATGGCCACCATCGAAGAGACGATGAAGGCGCAGCTCAATGGCTTTTATCTGCATCTGGATCGCACCGGCCTCACCTTCCAAAACCAGCTTGAATCCCTCGCGGCTGACTTCCGCAACCAGGCGGAAACCACGCTGGCCAGCACGAAGCAAGCCGTGCGGCAGCAGATCGATTCGATGGAAGACGAAGTGCGATTGGCCATTAGGCCCATCGTGCAAATCGTCGACGATCATCGCATCACCACCGAACATCAGTGCGAAGCGATGCTCGCTGGCATGGATGAAGCGATGAAGATTCGCCTCGGCGAATTGCGTCGCGGCGGCGAATCGATGATCCAAATCGTCGAAACACAACTCGTCGACAAGCTCAAGCTGATTCGCCCACAGGCGCAGGCAGCGGTGGAATCAGTCGAAAAACACGTCGGCCAGCGATTGCAGATGGCCATGGACAACGCCCGCGCCTCGGTTGAATTGGGTGAGCAGCAACTGGCCGATCGAATCGAAGAGTTGCGTCCCCGCGCTGCGGCTGCAGTGCAGGCGGCCAAGACCGAAATCAACCAGCAGATCGCCTCGCTGGAATCCGAAGCCAGCACCGCGACCGGATGGATTGAGCAACGGTTGACCCAGCGGATCGACGATCTCACGTATCGCGCCCGTCGAACGGTTGGCGATCAGATTCGCGAACTCGACGACGCCACCGAACGATTACGCCGACGCGAAGGCTCTGACCGGCTGGTCGAGCAACCCGGGCAATCTCTCGAAGTGGACATCCACGTTGAGAACCCCCAGCAACGCCCCACGGCTGCTTAAGTACACTTGATCATTTCAAATTGTAGCCGCGACGCCTGCGTCGCCTCTTTTAGGATGGACGACGCAGGCGTCGCGGCTACAGAAGCAAAATCCAGCGCAATTATTTTCGCATTTCCCCGCGATTGATATCACGGATGGCAGGTGTATCGGTATGTGGCGGATTGCGCTTCAGTAGTTCGTTCATGCCCATGCCGATCGCGCCGAAGGCGATGGCAAATGCTGTCGCGTAAGCGGCGATCACCTTCGTCTGGCCCCACATCATTTTTCTGGCGACATTGTGTGCGATCGCGTTTGAAGCAGGCGACGATGTAAGGCCGTGGGCGGTCAGGAGTGTGGAAATTTTCGTCACTAGAATCGTCGGCGCCGGCTCGACCAGTTTGACTGTCAGGATGCTCCCGAGGAGCGATTCACTGATGATCGCGCCGCGCTGCCCGAGCAGGCCACGAAGCTTTTTGGTGGCCCGGCTGACGCGCTTTCGGGCGGCTTCTTCGGCAATGCCGAGATCGACGCCGATCTCCCGGAAGGTTTTCTTCTCATAAAATTTGAGAACGATGGCGCGACGGTCGGTGTCGCCTAAGCGAGACATCGCCTCATCGAGGCAGGGACGAACGCCCTCCCATTTCCATTCGAGTTCGACGTTGTTGGGTACGTGTTTGGGAGCCATCTCGGCGGCCCTCGCTTCGTGCTTTCTGCGGCGGGATTCGAGCTTGATCGCGTCCAATGAGGCGTAGCGCGTGGCCGCCAGCAGCCACGCCGCCGGCACCGTCTCATGTCGAAGTGTCCCAGCCTTTTTGGCCAGCAGGATGAAGACTGCCTGCGTCACATCCTCGGCCATCGCAGAATTGCGGACTTGTCGTTGCGCTGCGGAATAAACCAGGTTTACATGACGGCGCACTATCTCTGCGAACGCCTGCTGCGAACCCGTTTCCACAAATTCCTGAAGCAACTGGTTGTCAGTCATGCTCCCGGCTCTGTAATAATGTGGACAACCCTGCTCCATTGGGACATATTTTCGCAGATTTTGCAGGGAGAAGGAGGGAAAACTTGCCCGGCAAAGCCAAACTCTTGCCGCAGAATAACAAAGTATTTATATCTTCAATCCCACAAACGATTTATGCGATTTATCAGGCCTTAATCTCACCAATCTGCCCATAGTGAAGATAGCCAGAAGAGCCGGGTTAAGATAGAGTTATGTTTATGGCTGCCACAAAACTAGAACGATCGACTGCCGCGAAGCTCCGGGCGCAGGAAACCCGAGCCAAGAAACTTCATGTCATTGCAGAACGGCGTGCCCACGCAGCCAAGATGAGCAAGACGGATTTCATCGCCGCGATTGTAAAGGGCGACTATCTGCCGATCACCGCTGAAGACATCGACAATGAGCCGACGCCTGAGTAGTTTTGGCGATCACTCTATCTCAACCAAAAAGATTTCTGCATAGAACAAGGAAATGAGCCCGCCCGAATTGCGGGAATGCTTTGCCGTGCATACGCTCGATTGATATGAGCGATCTGTTGATCCAACCCATCCCCGGCCCATTCACTGCGACGATTACTCCGCCGGGATCGAAGAGTTTAACCAACCGCGCATTGGTGCTGGCCGCTCTGTCGGATGGCGCGTGCGAACTCACCAATGTCCTCTTCGCGGATGACACACGGGTGATGCTCGACAATCTGCAAAAGCTGGGTTTTGACGTGACGATCGATGAGCCGGCAAGGCGAGTGCGCGTCGTCGGCGCCGCCGGGAAAATCCCCGCGAGCAATGCGGAGCTCTTCTGCGGCAACAGCGGGACGACGATCCGGTTTCTCACGGCGCTTTGCACGCTGGGCAAGGGAACGTTTGTGCTCGATGGGATCGAGCGGATGCGGCAGCGGCCGATCGGGGCGCTGACGGCGATGTTGAAAAATCTGGGGGCGAGGGCGGGGCATTCGCCGGAGGCGGAGGGATTTCCGCCGGTGCAGGTGGAGGCGCATGGTTTGGCGGGCGGGATTTTGCGATATGGCAATGAAGCGTCGAGCCAGTTTCTGTCGGCCATTCTGATGGTTGCGCCGTATGCGAAGCATGAGGTGCGGGTGGATCTGGAGCCGAAGCAGACAAGCTGGCCTTACATCGCGATGACGATGCAGTTGATGGATCATTTTCAGGTGACGGCGGAACTGATCCGCGATCCGAAAACCGGCGAGCCGAAGCAGATCATCGTGCCGCATGGGGTTTATCAGGCGACCGATTGCGAGATCGAGCCGGACGCGAGCAACGCGACGTATTTCCTGGCGGCGGCAGCGGTTTCGCCGGGGTCGAAGGTGACGGTCGAGCGGCTGGGCAAGCAGAGCATGCAAGGCGATGTCGGTTTTGCCGACGTGCTGCATCGCATGGGGGCGGGGCTGATGTTTGGGAAGGATTTCATCACGATCACCGGCGTGGATGAACTCGAAGGCGTGGATGTAAATCTCAATGGAATGCCGGATACGGCGCAGACGCTGGCGGTTGTCGCGCTATTTGCGAAAGGCCCGACAACGATTCGCGGGCTGCACACACTTCGCGTGAAAGAAACGGATCGGCTGGCGGCATTGCAGAATGAGTTGACCAAGCTTGGGGCGGAGGCGGAGATTGAGGGGGATGTGCTGACGGTGAATCCGCCTGAAGATGGGAAGCTGAAGGCGGCGAAGATTGAGACGTATGACGATCACCGGATGGCGATGAGCTTCGCGGTGGCGGGCACGCGAAGCGGGGGCGTGACGATTAAGGATGTGGAGTGTGTGGGTAAGACTTATCCGGGGTTCTTCGCAGATTTGGAGAGACTTCGGGGGTGAAGGGGATGTTCACCACGGAGGCACGGAGTGAATTTTGTTCTGTGATGGTACTTCGGATGCAATCGTACAAAACTCTCGCCCCCTTTGATTAATGAAGGACCGTCCACCAATTTTAGATTACCGACGGCTACGACAGCATCCTGTTAGTTGGGTCGCGCTGTCGTACTTGTGTAGTTTTCTCTCCTTGCTTCTGGGATATCTTGTCTTCATTACTATAACCGTAGGGACTGGCAATGCTCAGACAACAGAACGACACGCGGAATTTTTCAGGATACTCTCGTGCTGCGTGTCGTTTGCTGCTCTTGTTTTTGCCGTGATGGCTATTGTTAAGAAGCCGAGTCCCGTTGCTGGCATTGCGCTTCTATTGGCGGTGGGATTGTTCGGATTTGAAGGACTCATATTTCTTCGACCCTTCGGATAGCACTGCGACGTTGTAACGAAATGAGATCGAGAGTCCATGCCAACAAAGACTCTCGACCGGCTCTGTCTCGACCCTTTTGTTTTCGCCGAGGAGAAAAGACCCTCACCCCAACCCTCTCCCGGAGTACCGGGCGAGGGGATCAGAGAGGACTGATTTCATCAGAGAGGGTCTAAATCCTGGACAAGGCGGTCAGGACGCTGAGGACGGCGATGCCGCAGATGAGGGCGACGATGGCCATGAAGAGCCAGAGGAAGAAAAGGGAGATGGCGTTCCAGAGGCTGGTGAAAAAAGAATCGGCGACCACATGATTGAAGAGGACGACGACGGCGGCCCACCAGATGATCAGGGCGAATAGAGCCCATGGCCAGATGAAATCGAGTTCGGGGATGAGCCGGGTGAACATGGCGATGGCGGTGACGAGGGGAAGGAAGGCTAAGGGAGCGCAGCAGTATTGGCACATCGCGCGACGCCAGGCAAATTCATCATACATGCTCCAGGGGACCAGGCCCGAGTTGGCGAGATCGGTTGAGAGATAGAGGAATACCATAGCAATGAGAGTCGAAGTGATCGTATCGCGAATGAGCCCGCCCCAAGGGTGATAGGATCTGGTGGTGTTCAACCAGATGGCGAAGACGGCGACCAAGACGGCCATGTCAGCGATGAAAAGCGTGATGCGGCGAAAGGATCGGGCGGCGGCGGGATCGAGCCGCTGGGCGTTCCAGATTTCGTCGGCGAAATCGAGGGGATGGATCATGGCGAAGAGGACCGTTTGCCAGTAAGCGGCCCAGGTTCCGATGGCGGCGCGTTTGAGCCAGGGGATGTTGGCGGCGGCTAATTTTTCGGGGTCGAATTGTTCGCCGCATTCGGGGCAGCGGTTGGAGGAGAGGCCGCGCAGGTTGTAGCCGCAGGAGGGGCAGAGGGGATCGCGGGAAGCTTCGAGGATTGCGGGGGACATTTTCATCTTATTGTATCCGATGAGAATGGTCCCGGCCCCGAGGGCCGGGCTTTGGGAAAAGCAGGGCGCGCTCGATATCAAGATATCAATTGAGATTTAACGTTATTCGCTCGAACCCTCTCCCCTGCCCTCTCCCTGATTACAGGGAGAGGGAGTAGCATATTGCGCGTAGGAAAAGTGCGCCTTCCGCTATCAGCGAGGGGAAGCTATGGTTCAATTAACATTTTAACGGAGAAGATTCGATGCCGATTCGAGTTACGGTTTGGGGCGAGTATCGCCATGAGAAGAAGAATCCGAAAGTCAGCGCGATTTATCCGAAGGGAATGCATGAAGCGATCGCGGATGGGTTGCGGAAAAGTTCGGATTTGAAAGTGCGGACGGCGTGGCTCGATCAGCCGGAGGCGGGGTTGACGGATGAGATCCTGGCGGAGACGGATGTGCTGACCTGGTGGGGGCATATGGCGCACGGGGATGTGCCTGATGCGGTGGTTGAGCGCGTTCACAAACGCGTGACCATCGGCGGGATGGGGTTGGTGGTTTTGCACTCGGGGCATTTTTCAAAAATCTTTAAGAAGCTGATGGGGACGAGTTGCGATCTGAAGTGGCGCGAGGGGGAAAACGAGAAGGAGGTTTTGTGGGTCACGCGGCCGGGGCATCCGATTCTGGCGGGCGTGGACGATCATTTTGTGATCGATCGCGAAGAAATGTATGGCGAATTTTTCGATATTCCCGAGCCAGAGCAGACGATTCTGATCAGCAGCTTTGGCGGCGGCGAGGTTTTCCGCAGCGGGTGCTGCTGGACGCGCGGGGCAGGGAAAATCTTTTATTTCCGGCCGGGGCATGAAACGTTTCCGACGTATCACAATCCGACAGTGCTCAAGGTGATCGCCAATGGCGTGCGATGGACCGCGCCGGCAGCGGAGAAGACGCAGCATACGTTTGGGCATCGAGAAGAGGGATGGTGGGAGAAGAAATAGCGAGACGTTTCGGGGAAATGCAACCGCGGAGACGCAGAGACGCGGAGACAGACGCGGAGAGAAATAATACAAAATAAGATTCTCCGCGTTTTCCTCCGCCCCTCTGCGCCTCCGCGGTTGCATTTTTTCGACAAGCCGGGGGGGGACAATCAGTGAGCGACAACGCGACTGATGGTGAAGATGGGGAGCATCAATGCCATCGCGACGCCGCCGATGATGACGCCCATGACGATGATCATGGCGGGTTCGATGTAGCGAGTGAGTTCGGTGATGTTTTCCTTCAGCTCGGTTTCGGCGAAGCCGCTGATTTGCTCCATGACGAAGGCGAGCTTGCCGCCCTTCTCGCCGGCGTGGATCATCTGGGCGACCGAGCGCGGGACGAGATTGGTCTGGCTCATCGGTTCGGACATCTGCTTGCCGGATTGAATTTGCGTCAGGACGGCGGACCACATATCGCGATAATAACCGTTGCCGCAAAGTTCGCGGGCGGTTTCGACGCAATCCATCAGGCTGACACCCGCGCCGGCCATCGTGCCGATCATGCGCATGCCGCGCGAGAGATGCAGCTTGCGGAACATCGCGCCCATGAGCGGAAGGCGAATTTGTGTGAAGTGCCAGACGCGCTGGCCGCCGGGGGTGCGGAAATAATAAGTGCCGGCGATTGCGGTGACGGCTACGCCGAGCGAGAGCAGCAGCCAGTGGCCGACGACGACGTTGCTCATGGCCATCAAAACCTGCGTGGGCATGGGCAAGGCTGCGCCTTTGCTAGCGTAAATGACGGTGAAGCGCGGCAACACGAACGCCAGCAGAAAGACTGTCGTTAAAATCGCGAACGAGAGCATGATGGCGGGATAGGTGAGCGCGCCTTTGACACGGCGGAGGGTTTCCTGCTCATCGCGAAGGTAGTTGGTTGCGCGCATGAGGAGCTTGGACATCAGGCCGCTCTTTTCGCTGGCTTTGATGAGGGCGATGTAGAGCCGCGGGAAGCTGCGCGGATGCCGGGCGAGGGCAGACGAGAAATCGGTTCCGCTCTGCACTTGCAGGCTGAGGTCATCGATGAGCTTTTTGAGGCGGGGATTTTTGTCGGCCTGGGCACCGATGCATTCCAGGGCTTCGCTGAGGGTAACGCCGGTTTCGATCATGGTGGCCATCTGGGTGGATAGCTGGATGAGGTCCTGGCGGGAGATTTTGATTCCGCCAGAGGAGCGGCGGAGGCCGGCTGAGCTGGATGAGGCGCCCGCGCCAGCAGGACGGATGGAGACGGGGTATTGCTTTTGGGCGCGCAGGAGTTGCGATGCTTCGTTGATGGAAGCGGCGGTGATGGTACCGTTGACGGCGGCGCCGGATTCATCTCGAGCTGTGTATGCGAAATTAGCCATTTTAGTTAGTTGTTAGTTGTTGGTTGTTAGTTGGAAAACTAGCAACCAACAACTAGCAACTTCTCTTATGCGGTCACTCGATAGATTTCTTCCAATGTTGTAATACCCGCTTTAACTTTTTCGATGCCGTCTGATCGAAGCGTGGTCATTCCAAGCGTATTGGCCATGGCGCGCAAGCTGTTCAGCGTTGCGCCGCTGCTGATCAGATCGAAGGTCTGATCGTCGGGCACGAACAATTCGTAAATGCCGATTCGTCCGGTGAAGCCGAGGTTTCGACAGCGGGCACAGCCGCGGGCGCGGAAGAGCTTTTCGACATTGCCGGCACTTTTTTCAAGCTGGCGCTTTTCGTTCAATGACGGCTCGTATTCTTCCTTGCAGGCCTGGCAGAGTTTTCGGACAAGTCGCTGCGCGAGCACGCCGCAAACTGTCGCGCCAACGAGATAAGGCTCGATGCCGAGGTTATACAATCGCGTGATCGCGCCGGGGGCGTCGTTGGTGTGAAGCGTGCTGAGCACCAGGTGGCCGGTGAGAGCCGCCTGCGTGGCGAGCTTGGCGGTTTCGGTGTCGCGAATTTCACCGATCATCATGATGTCGGGGTCTTGCCGCAACAGAGATCGCAACGCGGCGGAAAACGTGAAGCCGGCTTTGTCGTTTACCTGAAATTGATTCACGCCGCCAAGGTTGTATTCGACGGGATCTTCAACGGTGCAGATGTTGACGTCGTCGCGGTTCATTTCCTGTAGGCAGGCGTAAAGCGTGGTGCTTTTGCCGCTGCCGGTCGGGCCGGTGACGAGCAGAATTCCGTTGGGCAGCGCGATGAGTTTTCGCCACTGCTTGAGTGTTTCGTAACCGAAGCCGAGCTTTTCGAGATTTACGGAAGCTTTGTCGTTATCGATAATTCGGATGACGACTTTTTCGCCATGCTTGCCGGGCATGGTGCTGATGCGCAGATCGATGGGGCGCTTGTCCATCATCACGTGGATGCCGCCGTCCTGTGGGACGCGGCGCTCGGAGATATCCAATCCCGCCATGATCTTAATACGCGATGCAACCGCGGCCTGCATGAGGTGCGGCGGGCGGAGTTTTTCGATCAATCGGCCGTCGATGCGGTAGCGCACGCGAAGAATGTTGTCGCCAGGCTCGATGTGCACGTCGCTGGCGCCGTCTTTCACCGCGTTGTAAATGCAATAGTTGACGAACTTGATGACGGGCGAATCGCCTGCGGCCTTTTCGAGGTTGGTGATGTCCTCAACCTTGGCCTCGATGAGCGTGAACTCTTCAGGGTTCACCTCTTCGATGATGTCGTCGATAACGAAAACTTTATCGTTGGGGAGATACGTCTGGAGCGTGGCGCGAATGTCGCGCGAGGTGGCGGCGACAAGCTGGACGGTGAATCCGCTGAGGCGCTCGACTTCTTCAAGCAGGAAGACATTGGCCGGCTCGGGGACGGCGACGGTGAGGACACCTTCCACGAGATACAGCGGCAGCACGCAATGCTTTTCGAGGAA
>DATAPK010000326.1:0-5202 GCA_036265245.1 Tepidisphaeraceae bacterium
CTTGGCGTCGGTGCTGGGCTGGGTTGCGGGCTCAGCGAAGGTGGCCGAGGCGAAAATCAGAATGCCGAGAAGGCTGATCGTGCGTCGTGGCATTTCACATCCTTGAGGTAAATGAGTCAGGACAATTCTAACATTTCCGCGATCTTCGATAAATCATCCCGGTTCCACCGATGTGTCCAATAATATTAGGCGCTTTTGCGAAAAGAAAATGCCAAATTCATGCTTAAAACGCGGTGCATGGCGGCCTTATTGGTTTGTTACGCGCTGGGGGGCTCGAAGTTACAGCCGCCTCCCAGCCAGTTCCGTTGCCTGGCAAACCCGGGCTCTAGTTGAGATGATTTTTGTAGATCGTGCAAATTCGTGCATGGTCGTGCAGGGAGTTTCGTCCCACCCCCAAGGGGTGGGCTTTGTGAAAGAAGCAGCGAGGTTTTCAAAGAACACGCGCCGAACTTCTGGACGCGGAGTTTATCGCTCAATAGTTACGGCGGCGCTGCGCGAAAAGAGCGCGAGAAGTGAACGAAATGTGGCAAAAACCGTCTTGGCGGGCTGGAAACGGGGATTATTTTTCTGCGAACAGAGGATTTTGTGTTTTTTGGCGCTGCGCGTTTGGACAGAATGGGTCTCGCGCATCGTTTGCCACTGAAGTGGCAAGCCCGGGATGAGATCGGACGAGAGGATCAAATCGAATTGGTATCAATGGGGAATGAGGGATTGCCCGTTCATCTCCTTGGGTTGAGGCAGGCCCATCATGTGAAGCATGGTGGGCGCGACGTCGGCCAACCTGCCGCCTTCGACCAGTTTTTTGCCGCGCATGCGGTCATCGACGACGATGAGCTCGACATCATAAGTGGTGTGGGCAGTGTGCGGGCCGCCGGTGGCGGGGTCGATCATTTGCTCGCAGTTGCCGTGGTCGGCGGTGACGATGGCGATGCCGTTTTGGCGTTGGACGGCGTCGAGGACGCGGCCGACGCAGATGTCGACGTGCTCGACGGCTTTGACGGCGGCATCGAGGACGCCGGTGTGGCCGACCATGTCGCCGTTGGCGAAGTTGACGACGATCAGATCGTAGAGATTGCTGTTCACGCGTTTGACGACTTCGTCGCAGATGCCGTAGGCGCTCATCTCGGGCATCTGGTCATAGGTGCTGACTTTGGGTGATGGGATGATCTGGCGATCTTCGCCGGGGAAGGGGTCGTCGCGATAGTCGTTGAAGAAGAAAGTCACATGCGGATATTTTTCTGTCTCCGCGCAGCGGAATTGTCTTAGCCCGTTCGCTGAAGCGAACTCGCCGAGAATATTTTTCATTTTGGGCGGCTTGGGATAGGCGACGTGCACGGGGAGTCCGGTTTCGTAGGCGGTCATCGTGCAGTAAAAAAGCTTGAGGAGTTCGCCGCGATCGAAGCCGGTGAAATCGGGGATGACGAACGCTTTGGTCAATTCGCGGGGGCGATCGCCGCGATAATTATAAAAAATTATGCTGTCGCCATTTTTTATTATGGCGCGGGGTGTGGCGCCGTCGTCGCAGATGACGGACGGTGTGACGAACTCATCGCCGCTCATGTTCGGCTCGGTGGGGTGATCGTAATACCAGGCGATCGCCTGCTCGGCGTTTTTGAACTTCACGCCGTCGCCAAAGCGGATGGCGCGATATGCTTTCTCCACGCGTGGCCAGCGGTTGTCGCGATCCATCGCGTAATAGCGCCCGCTCACGGTCGCGACTTTGCCGACGCCAAGCTCTTTCATTTTCGCTTCAACCTGGCGGATGTATTTGAGGCCGTAGCTTGGCGCTGAATCGCGGCCATCGGTGAAAGCGTGGAGATAAACGCGCGATAACCCGCGCCGCCGGCACAGTTCGAGGCAGCCGAAAAGATGTTCGAGCAATCCATGCACGCCGGCGTCGGAGACGATGCCGAAAAGATGCAAATCACTCTGATTTTCCAGTGCATTTGTGACGGCGTTGTTGAGCTCGA
This sequence comes from Tepidisphaeraceae bacterium, assembly GCA_036265245.1. Classification (GTDB taxonomy): domain Bacteria; phylum Planctomycetota; class Phycisphaerae; order Tepidisphaerales; family Tepidisphaeraceae; genus DATAPK01. The sequence continues at coordinate 1,971 of DATAPK010000326.1, forward strand.
CATTGCTGAAAAAATCCCCGTTGCGAATCTCCTTGGTGATGCGGACCGACTCTTGATCGACGATTCTTCCCGCGCCGATGTTCTGGTGGCCGACCTCGCTGTTGCCCATGGTTCCTTCGGGCAATCCCACGTCGAAGCCGCTGGTGTGAATCAGGACGGTGGGATAGTCGGCCATCAGTTTGTCGGCGACGGGATGCTTGGCCAGGTAGACGGCGTTGGCGTGGTTCCATTGCGGATACGGATTTTTTCCCCAGCCATCACGAACGATCAGAACGAGGGGGCGTTTCACTTTGCAGTCCTTTCGAGAACGAATTTACGAGCGTGTATCTTACGCGCAAATGGCGCGATGTCATTGGTCACTTGTTACTTGTCACTTGTCAAAAGCGGCCGAACGACGAGTTGCTGCGAATGACCAGTGACAAGTGACCCGTGACATTTCTTCAAAAAAGCATTGACGCGGATTTTGGCGATTCGTACATTGGTGGGCATCAGAAAGGAGGTGATATCACCTATGGCAAAGAAGAAAGCCGCTAAGAAGACGACCAAGAAGAAAGCAACGACGAAGAAGAAGAAGTAACGTCGATGCAGTTTTGTTGCCGGGCACGTGGCATGATTTCGCCTGGCAATTTGGTCGCCACGGTATTTGAGCACAACATTCTTTCGCGGGCCTCGGCTCCAACTCAGGCCCCGAAAACAACAAAAGAGAAACCTTCCCGGCCACGAGGAAGGTTTCTTTTTTTTGGTGAAGACCCCACGCATGCGTGGGGCTATATGAGGGGGCAAGCTTGAATCACCCGATCAAATCCGCGACACTTTCCGCAGAAAGACATGGAGGTCGCCATGCGGACCATCGCACTGATGAATCAGAAGGGGGGGGTTGGAAAAACCACTACGACGGTCAACCTGGGCGCGGCCATCGCGGAGGCGGGCAAACGCGTCTTGCTCATCGACATCGATCCGCAAGCCCATCTCACGATTAACTATGGCCTGGAGCCGTCGGCCGATCTCTGCTCGCTTTATGATGTGCTGGTTGAAGAGAAGGAATTGATGCAGGGGGTGCACAAGGTGGGGGAGAATATCTCGCTGTTGCCCTCCAGCATCGACCTGGCGGCGGCGGAGATTGAGTTGGTTAGCATTCTGGGGAGGGAGATGCTGCTGAAAAAGCGCATGGAGGCGGCGGGGGTGGCTGAGAAATTCGATTATGTGCTGCTCGATTGCCCGCCATCGCTTGGCTTGCTGACGATTAATGCTTTGGCTGTCGCATCTGAGGTCATTATCCCCATGCTACCGCATTTTCTGGCCCTTCAGGGGATGGCGAAGCTGCTGGAGACGATCCAACTGGTGGGCAAGCGGATGAATCCCAGGCTGAGGGTCAGCGGAATCGTCCTGACGATGTTTGATCCGCAGGTGAAGCTCAGCACGGAAGTCGTCGCGGAGCTGATGGGATTTATCGACAGCGCCAAAGGAAAGACATTGCCCTGGAGCGATGCCCGGGTTTTTGAGACGCGCATTCGCCGAAACATCAAGCTCGCGGAGAGCCCCAGCTTTGGGCAGACGATTTTGGCTTATGGCCCGACTAGCAACGGTGCGACTGATTATCGTGCTTTGGCGAAAGAAGTGATGTTATTGCCGGATGTTTCGATCAAGCCGCCCGAGCCGGCGATTCAGGTCAAGGTGAATCCCTCTCTCGCCGCCGTCAAACCCGCGCCCGCTGCCAAACCCACGCCGGAAGTTGCAGTGTGAATTGTGAGTTGGTGATTCTGAGCTATCATTCTGTTTATGGCAGCTGAATCTCTACACGCGCCCTGGCGGATGGAATATCTGCGAACGCTGGAGAAAGGCGATTCTGACGGCTGCTTTATGTGCCAGGCTGCCGCCGCGAAGAACGATGCCGAACGCCGCCAGCGGCTGGTGCTCTGGGCGAGCGAACATACGCTCGTGATGATGAACAAGTTTCCTTATGTCAACGGCCATCTACTCATCGCACCCAAGGTTCACCTGCCTGAGATGACCGATCTGGATGACGCCCTGCTGCTCGATCTGCAAAAGCAGACGAATGATGCGATCAGATTGCTCAGGCGGGCGTTATCTCCGCAGGGATTTAATATTGGGATCAATCTGGGCCGCTGCGCCGGCGCCGGCGTGCCGGGGCATTTGCACCAGCATCTGGTTCCGCGTTGGGCGGGGGATACGAATTTTATCAGCGTGGTTGGGGAGGTTCGGATTATTCCGCAGGCGTTGAGCCAGCTTTATGAGGAGCTACTGCGCGTTCACACGAGTGGAGCCATATCGTAGCCTTAGATGCGAGTCGTTGCAGGGGTCCAAGGACTCGCGTCCGTGGCTACGATAAACTCCGCGCTGATCCGTGGGTGCTGTCCTTTTCCGCGAACTTTCTTACAATGGCGTTGCAATGGATTCTGAATTACGCAAGAAACTGGTTCCCGGGGCGAAGGTGAAGGTCATCCAGCAGATCGCCGCCCGCAATCACACCTGGACGACTGAAGTGCGCGGCACCATCGTTGAATATGGCCAAAAGGAAACTGGAAGCTGGTTTGCCCACTCGCGAGACGACAAGCTGTGGCTCGACCGGCTGGTCATCCGTAAAGAGGACGGCGAAATCACCACGCTGATCCTGGATGATTACAGCAACCTCGTCATTGAAGCCCCGGCGGCCGAGGCTCCGGCTGCTTAATCCTGTAATGGCAAGGGGATACGATGCGGCTTGCATTCGTGTGGATATCCCTATAAACTCCGCGGCCCTAATTTTGGTTGAAAAGGAACTGATATGCCACGCGTTTGTCATTTTACCGGCAAGAAAACCACCTTCGGCAAGCAGATCACCCATCGTGGCAAGGCGAAATACCTGGGCGGCGTGGGAACGAAGATTACCGGGATCACGGCCCGCACGTTTAAGCCGAACATTCAGAAGGTTCGCGCGATCATCGATGGCCGAATCGTCCGGGTGAAGGTCAGCACCAAGGCGATCCGCAACGGCATGATTACCAAGCCCGTTCGTCGCAAGTACACCAAGCCCGTGGCGGCGTAAGCGCCCAGGCTTTTTAACGTATCTATTAAAGAAGCCCGCAGATCACAATCTGCGGGCTTCTTCTTTGCGCGTTGGTCGGATTGCAGTTTTATCCGACGATGATGTTGCCGTTGACCACACCGCCGATGTGTTGCTGGTCGAGCTTTCTCACGCGGATGGTCGCGCCCTTGTCGACGTTGCCGGCCA
>DATAPK010000327.1:0-17143 GCA_036265245.1 Tepidisphaeraceae bacterium
CGATCGACAGCGCACGACGCATCAGCGGCTCGGCTTCTTCCAGCCGATTCGTGGCTTGCAGCAATTGCGCCAAATTGTTGAGGTCTCTGGCCACGTCCGGATGCTCCGGTCCGTAGCTTGTCTCATCGATCGACAGCGCACGACGCATCAGCGGCTCGGCTTCTCTCAGCCGATTCGTGGCTTGCAGCAAGGTCGCCAGATTGTTGAGTCGGATCGCCACCTTCGGATGCTTCGGCCCGTAGCTTTTCTCATCGATCGACAGCGCACGACGCATCAGCGGTTCCGCTTCTCCCAGCCGATTCGTGTCTTGCAGCAAGGACGCCAGATTGTTGAGGTCTATAGCCACTTCCGGATGCTCCAGCCCGTAGCTTGCCTCATCGATCGACAGCGCACGACGCATCAGCGGCTCGGCTTCTTCCAGCCGATTCGTGGCTTGCAGCAATTGCGCCAAATTGTTGAGGTCTCTGGCCACGTCCGGATGCTCCTGTCCGTAGCTTGTCTCATCGATCGACAGCGCACGACGCATCAGCGGTTCCGCTTCTTCCAACCGATTCGTGGCTTGCAGCAATTGTGCCAGATTGTTGAGGGCTCTGGCCACATTGGGATGATCCACGCCGAAGTTTTTCTCAAGGATCACAACCACCCGTGCCATCAATGGCTCGGCTTCACGGTGGAGGGCCTTTGTATTGAGCAATATGGCGATTTGATTCAGCAATCGAGCCGTTGGGTCGGCAATTTGCACACTTTCAGCACATTCGGCAACGGCTCGAGCATGTGAGGTTAGGGGCTCTAAAGTCGGCCAATTTCGTACATCGACTGCGCTTCCTACATAGGCATCATCGAGCCAGTTCAGTGCTTGTTTCATCGCTTTGTTTTCATCGTCATCCTTTAAATTTTGGCGCGTAACATCCTGCACGAGACGGTGGATCGTAAAGGTTGGGGTTTCCCGATCACGGGTGACTAGCGAATAGCTCGCTAAGTCAGCGAGTGCATCGCGCTGCTGGTCGAGTTGCGTTCCTTCAACGGGCGTATCCAAAAGTGATTCTGGAATCGGTTCGGGCGCCAGCCACGCCAGACGATTGAGCAAATTGCGGGCAGATTCAGAGAGGCGATCGACGGAGGTTTGCCAGGTCATCGCGATGCTCGCCGGATAGTCCATCAGGTGCTCATCGAACCAGCCCAGCACCTTGTCGTGATTGTTTTTCCACTGCTCCTGATACTGCGCGAAGGTCAGTCGATGCAGATCGATATAGGCGCCGGCCTGTTCTAATGCCAGCGCAAGGTTGCCCAGGTCCTGGACGATCGCGCGCACCTGCACCGCCTCATCGGGCGTTTTGCGGCGATGAGGTGTGCGATCAAGCAGGAATTGGACGGCGTTATCAGGCTCAAGCACATCCAGTGGCAGGGATTCGACGCGGCGATTGAACTGGGTGAATCGGCCGGTGAACAATACTTGCCCGCCATGCAGCTTATCGAGCATTTTTTCTGCTGCGATGGTCGCTTCTCTGGTATCCAGATTATCGAGAATCAGCAGCCAGCCGGGCTGGTTTTCCAGCCAGTCCAGCACCGCCTTCATGCGAACCGCATCATCCGTGGCTTTCTGCTCGGGAAGATCGAGGACCGCGCAGAGTCCGGCGAGGTTGCGATTCATGGCCTCGGGGGTTTCGGCGGGCACGAACAGTAGCGCGGAATATTCGGCCACGTGCCGCCAGGCATATTCAACCGCCAATCGGGTCTTCCCCACGCCGCCCAGGCCATGGATCGCTTTGCCGACAATCGCGGCGGCGTGACCGGCGGGAGTTTGCTTCAGGCTCTTATCAAGCTGAGTGAGAAAATCATCGCGGCCCTTGAAGAGCGTGCCGAGCGAAGCATAGGGAAGGTGGATCGGCTTACCAGCCGGGCGTTTGGAGACATCGCGCGGCGAAACCGGAGGCGGCTGGATAATAGGCGGTTCGATTACTATCGGAGGCGGCACAGGTGGAGGCGGAACCTCAATGCACTTGCGAACAAAATCGACAGCCGTTTTGTAGATGATCGAGCCGCGACTGGGAGGTTTGCAGATGGTGATATGGTTCGCATCCGCTTTGATGATCTTGATCTCCTGTATGCCGGGGTCAGCGGAAGTGGGATCGACGACCATCACACCTTTAACACGCTCATTTTCGCGCAGGACATGTCCCTTCAGGCCTAGCCTTTGGAAATTACCTCGAAACCAGAGGTTCAGTTCTTCAAGACCAGAGGAGTGAAGCTGCAAATCATGGGTAGTGTCGTTCGCACGCGCAACGATCTGAAAGATATTTCCAATTGAAGCCAGAAACGATCCGGCATGCGGGGTGGCCAGAAACAAGATGCCGCGAATGGATCGACCGACCTTCGCCCAATCTTGATGGCCATGCGTCTCGGCAATTTGGAGAAGAGTCTTGGCGAGCAACCCGCCAAGACTGTGGACAATCAGAATCATCGGCTTTTTACCGAGACCATCGAGGCGAAAGAGCTCAAGAACGTTTTCGGCGCGGGGCGGCAACGCCATCGCATGCCCCATCCAAGCGCTGGCAGCGGCGGGATAGCCGAGCGACCAGATACCAACGTTGGGAAAATCCTCCGCGAGCCAATTGGGCCAGAAACCGTCGGATGAATCGATTGGCTTCCTCTTGCCAAATAGCCAAAAACGCCGCCGAGGAAGTTTGGGCAGGTGTGTCCATGTTGTTTGCGGGTGGCCATCCAAACCGTGGATGAAAACCACGTCGGCGATCCGGTTGGGATCGTCACAATGGTCCACCTGAATTAAGTGTGCCTCGTCGGACATCGTCGCCCCATTCGTGGAAGTGCGGGCGACGGCAATATATCGAGAAGCGGGTTCCGACGAAAACTATTTCGCCAAAATGCAGAAATGGAGACGGATTTCGGTATGACACGCTCTATCGCGTAACCATCCCTACTTCCCCGACCGGGAGATGCCGACGAGTTCCACATCAAACGTCAGCGTTGCGTTCGGCGGGATTTTGCCGCCGGCTCCTTGGGCGCCGTACGCGAGATTCGGCGGGATGATCAATGTGCGCTTCTCGCCGACCTTCATGCCGGCGATTCCTTCATCCCATCCTTTGATGACGTTGCCCTGGCCGAGGTGGAATTTGATGGGCTGGGCGTCGCCTTGATCGTCCGGGCGGCTGAAGGATGAATCGAAGATCGTGCCATCCTGCAGCTTGCCGGTATAATGCACCCAGACAATGTCGCCCGGGGCCGCGGTCATCGCTTCGGAGAGGGTTTTGGCCTCGATGATCTTCAGGCCCGAAGGGGTGGTTCGCTCGGCGGGTTGGGTGGCTGGGGCATCGTCGCCGCGGGCGTTGAAAGCAAACAGCGACAGGATGACCAGCGTCAGCAGATTCACGATTTTCATAGGAAGCCTCGTATTATCAGACGTTAGTGAACCGGGGCATCTTAGCGAAGCGACGCCGGGGTGGAAATGGTTGCACCGGGGCAGTTAAACGATTGCCGATTTGCGAGGAAGGAGTATACTCAGGATTATGTCCAACGAGATGATGGGGCCGAACAAATCGTTCAAGGACTGGCTCGCCGAGGGCGAGAATCTTTACGCCACCACCCTGAAGGAATATCAGGCCATCGAGGCACAGCTCGATGAGATGGAAGCGAAGCTGGCTGCCAAGAAGAACGAAGTGAACCAGATCGCCCAGGTGATCGGCAAGCCGCCGGTGGAAAGCAACCGCCGGCTGACCGCGCAGCTGGTGGAAGAGCATGGCCCCAATAGCGTGCCCAATTCACCCGCGACGATCGCTCGCGCGCTGACCGGTCGGGGCCTGGGGAGATAATTGGTGGCGCGAAGCACCAAATCTCAAGCACCCAATTCCAAACAAATTCAAAGCACAAAATTCACAACGCGGAATGTCCGTCGTTTGTAATTTTGAATTTGTCTTTTTTTTGAATTTGTTTGTAATTTGGTGCTTCGGTCATTGGTGTTTTTCTGATGCCCCCTAATCCAAAATCCGCAATCCAAAATCCAAAATCGGGCTATGCGCCGGCGATTCTGCTGGCTGCCCTGGTGTTGCTCACAGTCGGCCGGGTGTGCGTGAATGAGTTCGCCGGCTGGGACGATCCGGAGAATATTTCCGCCAACCCACATTACGATCCGCCGACGATTCGGGGAATCGCACATTTTTGGGCCGGGCCGACGACGGGAATGTATATCCCGCTACCGTATACCATGTGGGGAGGATTGGCATACGTGGCCCGGCTGGCGGAGCCCGATCCGTCGGGCTCGCGGCTCAACCCCTGGGTGTATCACACCGCGAATCTGCTGATCCATTTGGCAACGTCCCTGCTGGTGCTGGATTTTCTAAATCGCATTACCAAGCAGCGCTGGGCGGCGTGGTTTGGAGCGGCGGTCTTTGCGATTCATCCGTTGCAGGTGGAGACGGTCGCATGGGCAACGGGGGCGAGAGATTTGCTCTGCGTGCTGTTCATCGCCGCCGGGATCAATCTGCTGGCGAGGGAGAATTTACGAAATGCTAAATGGATTTATTTCGCGGCCGCGCTTGCGACGGTGCTGGCCTGTTTGTCAAAGACCACCGGCGTCATCACGCCCGCCCTGCTGCTGGTAATCGACGTGAGGATTCTTCACACGCCGTGGCGACGAGCGCTGGCTGGATTGTCCGCATCCTTCGTGATTGCTTTTGGTTTCTGCATTCTTGGGATGCTCGTCCAGCCGCCAATTATGGAGCATCTCGCTCCAATATGGGCCCGGCCTTTGATCGCAACGGACGCGATGACGTTTTATCTGTCAAAACTTTTCTGGCCGCTCAAGCTCTGCATGGATTACGGCCGAACGCCGGATGTGGCGATCCAATCGAGGTGGTTTTTTTATAGCTGGATCGTGCCGCTGCTGGCCGCGATCATCATCTGGTTCAATCGCCGTCGTGTGCCGTTCTTGGTCGCGGGCGCTTTGATCGCACTGATCGGCATCGCCCCGGTGCTGGGGATCGTCTCGTTTAATTTCCAGGCGTATTCAACCGTTGCCGACCATTATTTCTATCCGTCAATGCTGGGTATCGCGATCATCATTGCATCCATTCTCGAACAATCCCGGGCGCGGTGGATGAGCGCTGCCGCAATCGCCGCTGTCCTGGCGATGTCTGTCATCTCGTTGATCGACGCGGGGTATTGGCAGAATGTGCAATCGCTCGCGCATCATACGTTGGAAGTGAATCCTCGAAGCTTTGCGGCGTATACAAACCTTGGCGTGGATATGGCGCATCATGGCGATCGCGACGGAGCCATCGAAGCTTACCAACATGCGATCGCGGCAAACCCGGATTATGGTTTTGCGCATCTCGACCTGGGCATGCTGCTGCTGGATCGTGGCGATGCAACCGGCGCGGCAAAAGAATTCCATGAATTGCTTCGCATCTACGCCAGCCAGCGCAATGCAGATCTGCGACTGGCGAGCAACGTTGCCGGCGTGATCGCCAAGAAGCTGGCGCGGCAGAATCAGTATCAAGATGCGGTGGATATGCTGAGCGATGCGCTCAATCGCGATCCCAGCAATGAGCAAGTCGCAGCAGAGTTAGAGGAAATGCGCACACACGTGCCGACGACCCAAAACTAACCCTGTTTATGCTTCCGCCGGCTCGAGATCGACATCGCAATTCAGCTCATTGCACAAACCTTCCAGATCCGATCGCAGTTTTCGCAATGCGACGCCGGGCGGGACGGTTAATCGCATCTCGGTGATGAAAATCGGCGTGCCCGCAAACGCGGCGGATTCCTGGCGGCCAGTCAGTTCTTCGATATTCACGCCATGCCCGCGCAAGAGGTTGGTCAGCCTTGCGACAATGCCGGGCTGATCGCCGGAATAAGTTTTCAGCCGATACGACAACCCCTGCACCTGCTGCGGCGGCGATGTTTGCGAGTTGATGCTCAGGTTCAGGCCAATCTGCTTTCCAAAGCCGGGCAGATCGCGTTGCAATTGCGCGGCAGCGCTCTCGGCAAGCTCGATCAGGATGACAATCGCAAACTGCCCGCGAAGATTGACCATGCGGGAATCGAGAATGTTCCCGCCGGCGGAATGCAGGTGGCCGCTGAGTTCGCCAACGATTCCAGGACGATCCGGGCCCACCGCGGTGATGATGAGTTGTGACATAGCCGCGTCAATGTACGTTGGTTTTCGATTGGATGAAAGCGGCTACAATCATCAAGGCGTTGCAGTCCGGTCGTTTAGCCGCCGCGCCCACGCGGCGTTTTCCGATCAACGCCGCGTGGGCGCGTTGGCTAAACAATCACGAGTGGGAATTGCATCAATCATTTATCGCAAAATGAATCTTTACGAAGCCGCACATCTTGCCCGCCAATTGATGATGGAGAACCAGCTCACGGATTGGAGCTTCGGCTTCGACCACGCCCGGCGACGCTTCGGGCGATGCGATTACACGCACAGACAGATCACCCTGTCGCGGCCGCTGACGTTGCTGAATTCAATCGATGAAGTACGCGATACGATTTTGCACGAGATCGCGCACGCGCTTTGCCCGAAGGATGGGCACGGCGCAAAATGGCGGGCAGTGTGCCGTCGCCTCGGCGCAAAGCCCGCGCGGTGCTATTCGGATGCGACGGTGGTTTCTCCCACGCGGTCACCGGCGCAATATCGATTTGGATGTCCCAAATGCAATTGGTGGGTTCAGCGCCGGCGACGCAGCCGGCGCGCTTATCTCTGCAAGCTATGCCGCGGGAAAGTGATTTTTCAGCCGGCGGAGACGTCGTCGGATTGATCGAGCGTCAGCACGGCCTGCCCTTCATTCGGGGTCAGCTTTTCCTCGACGAATTTGGCGAACACCTTGAGCAGTTCGCGGTCGCGCTCGCTCACGCCGACGTGGGCGCGGTCGAATTCATCGATCAGCACGGGGAACATCGCCAGTAAATACCGTGTCGCCCGGGCATACCCCTTTTCAAAGCCCAGGCTGCTATACGCACCAAGCAATCCCGTGAGCGCGCGATCCACCGCGCCTTGAACGGTCGGCTCTTCCGTGACGGTGATGGTTTCGGGATGTTCCAGACTCATGACAACTCCTCGGGCAATTCACAATGGGACATTCCATCGTCCCAGAAACAAATTCAGCTTATATAAAGGAAAGACGAACAGACGGTTTAGCGGCACGAGCGACACATGCTGCCCGGCACCGGCCAAACACATACAAAGCGAAGATGGGAAATAACCTTCTTCATTGCAGGCGAGGAAACATACAACCCCCATCGGCGATGTCAAGCAAGGCGATAACAAAATCCAGCGTATACAGGATTCAGGCAGGCTCTGTATGCAATAGATTAAGGACCTTGAGGGCCCAACGCCATTCCACATAGTAATAAGGCACACTCAAGGTGGCGTGAAGTTTCTTCAAATCGTTGTGGAATTGCTCGTATTGTTCGCGTTGCCAATCAGTGCTGGTGGAATCGCAGAAGAAGATTCTGCAGCCAAAGGGGCGAATGGGATGGACGCCGCACAATCCCCCGGCTTGGAACGGGCAGCCGGTGCCCTTCCAGGCACGGCGGCTCGCGGCGAGAGAATCGCCCCAGGAACCGATTTCAAGCTCATATACAAAGGTGGCAAGCTCCATGGTGGTGACATACAGCCGATGGCCGAATTCTTCGAAGCGGCAACATCTGCCGGAGGCGGTGCAGAGGGGGCGGCGAAGGTCGATTGCACGCTGGAGGTTGGCATAAATATCCGTAACGCTTTGACGCACGATTTCACGACCCGCGGAAGTGTAAACCGCACCGAGCAAAGATTGCGCAACTTCGGGGTCGGCTTCGAGCATATCCATCTAACCGGTTACAAAGCGTACCTTGGCCATGAAACGTCTTAAGAGTGGCAAAATTCCTCGGGATGCTTCGTCACATATTCATAGACATACTCATGCAGGGGCCGTTTCATCCCCTCTGACTTCACGATCTTTTTCCCGATCTCTTCAAAATAAGAGTATGTCTTGGCCGGGAGCCGCATCATGTCTTCAGCATGCTTCGGGAACTTCTTACCCGGGCACGCCTCTTCGGCTTGCCGAAAAAGCTGCAGGTATTCATCCGCCCCAAGCGTCTCCAGGCCCTTTAACGCCCGTGCCATGACCCCAGACATAGCCGTGATCAAAGTGACGAAATCCTGCTGCTCAATACCGCGATACATCATCGAAGTGCAAACCACGACATACTGCCCCGGAGTCAATGAATCCCAAAACGATTTATCGATTCCATCCCAATTCGATCGAAGGTCATTGGTAAGGTCAAACCACACCTTTTTGTGGGCTGCCTCCGGAGAGGCGCCGCTCTTCTCGGCGTCTTCGATCAGTGCGGTGAATTTTGCCTTGGGAATCAGAAAGTTGTTTGCCATATCCTTCTTTCGCCTTCGATTAACTCCGCCCCAAAGAGCCGGGCTTTGGGAGAACCCCATTTATCCTACGCGACTTGCAAATAACACGCATCACCCCACAATACCGCCGACTCCGGAAACGAGGCTTTTTGAAGGGTGCAATGCGTAAACTTCTGGTTGCCAATCGAAGCGAAATCGCCATACGCGTGATGCGCGCCGCCACCGAACTGGGGCTGCGAACTGTGGCCATCTTCACACATGAAGATCGCTTTGCCCTGCACCGTTTTAAGGCCGATGAATCGTATCTCATTGGCCCCGAGCACGGCGGCGAACCGGTTAAAGGATATCTCAATATCGACAGCATCATCGCCGAGGCGCTGGAGCATGATGTCGATGCAATTCATCCGGGATATGGTTTTTTATCCGAGAACGCCGACTTCTCGCGCGCATGCAGAGACAACGATATCACCTTCGTCGGCCCGACCCCGGAGCTTCTGGAAACTTTCGGCGACAAAACCGCCGCGAAGAGATTGGCGGTCAAGACCGGCGTGCCGACGCTGCCGGGCACCGAGCATGGCATCGTCGACCCCGCCGAAGTGAAAAAGGCCGCGAAGAAAATCGGCTATCCCGTCATCATCAAAGCCAGCTTCGGCGGCGGCGGGCGCGGCATGCGCGTCGTCCGCGAAGAAAAAGAACTCCTCAGCAAGCTCGAAGAAGCCCAGCGAGAAGCCGGCGCCGCGTTTGGCCGAACCGAAGTCTTCGTCGAGCGCTATATTTCCCGCGCCAAACATATCGAAGTGCAAATTCTCGGCGATCAGCACGGTAATCTCGTTCATCTCTGGGAACGTGATTGCTCGGTGCAGCGGCGACATCAGAAAGTCGTCGAAGTGGCCCCCAGCATCAACGTGCCGCAGAAACTTCGCGTCGAAATTTGCGAGGCGGCCAAGCGCCTGTGCAAAGGCGCGAACTATCGCAACGCCGGCACGGTGGAATTTCTGTTTGACGTCGATCGGCAGGAATTTTTCTTCATCGAAGTGAACCCGCGCATTCAGGTTGAACATACCGTAACGGAAGTTGTCTGCGGTCTGGATATCGTCAAATCACAAATCATGGTCGCGCAAAATCACAAGCTGCACGATCCGCCTTTGAACATTCCGAAACAGGAAAAGATCGAGACCCGTGGCGTGGCGATTCAATGCCGCATTACCACCGAAGACCCGGAGAATCATTTCATCCCCGATTACGGCCGGCTTGCGACGTATCGCTCGGGCGGTGGGTATGGCGTGCGACTCGATGGCGGCACCGCGTTCGGCGGCGCGGTCATTACGCCTTATTTTGATTCACTCCTCGTGAAACTCACGACCTTCGGCCAGGATCTGCAGGATGCCGTGCATCGCATGGAACGCACGCTGCGCGAATTCCGCATCCGCGGCGTGAAGACCAATATTCCCTTCCTCGAAAATCTCGTTCTTCACCCGACCTTCATGTCCGGCGAAGCAACGACGACCTTTATCGACAATACGCCCGAGCTTTTTCATTTCCGCCCTCGCAAGGATCGCGCCACCAAGATCCTGAGCTACCTCGGCGACGTCATCATCAATGGCCGGCCGGATGTGAAAGGGAAATTCGATCCCAAACGAGAATTCACCGAAGCCGTCATCCCGAAATACGACCGTAAATCGACTCCCCCGCCGGGTACGCGCACCAGGCTCTTGGAGCTTGGCCCGAAGAAGTTCGCCGAGTGGACTCTGAAACAAAAGCGATTATTTTTCACCGACACGACGATGCGCGATGCGCATCAATCCCTGCTCGCGACGCGCGTGCGGACATTCGATCTGCTGCAAATCGCAGATGCCGTTGCCCGCCTGACGCCGAACCTTTTCAGCATCGAAATGTGGGGCGGCGCGACTTTCGACACCGCCATGCGTTTCCTGCAGGAAGATCCCTGGGATCGACTCGAACAATTGCGCACGCGAATCCCGAACATCTGCTTTCAGATGCTCCTGCGCGCCAGCAACGCGGTGGGCTATACAAACTATCCCGACAACGTCGTCCGCGAATTCACCCGCGCCAGCAGCGAGCGAGGGATCGACATTTTCCGCATCTTCGATTCGCTGAACGCGGTCGAAAACATGAAGGTGGCGATCGAGACGGTCGTCGAAGACACCCAATCCATCTGCGAAGCCGCCATCTGCTACAGCGGCGATATTCTCGATCCCAAACGCACCAAATACAGCCTGAAATATTACGTGAAAATGGCCAAGGAACTGGTGCGCATGGGCACGCACATTCTCGCCATCAAGGATATGGCGGGTTTGTGCAAGCCTTATGCAGCCCACGCGCTAGTCAAGGCGCTCAAGGACGAAGTCGATGTGCCGATTCATTTCCACACGCACGACACCAGCGGCATAAACTCCGGCTCGATTCTTCGCGCCAGCGATGCCGGCGTGGATATCGTCGATGCGGCGCTGGCGTCGATGAGCGGGATGACCAGCCAGCCCAATCTCAATTCGCTCGTCGCCGCGCTGCAAAACACACCGCGAGATTCCGGGCTCGACCTCGATACACTCAATCGTTTCAGCGATTACTGGGAAACCGTGCGCGATTTTTATTATCCGTTTGAAGAGAACATCAAAGCCGGCACCGCCGAGGTATATCAGCACGAAATGCCTGGCGGGCAGTACACGAATCTCAAGCAGCAGGCCAAGAGCCTGCACCTGGCCGACCGCTGGCAGGAAATCGCCGAGGCATACGCGACCGTCAATCAGCTTCTCGGCGACATAGTGAAAGTCACGCCATCCAGCAAAGTCGTCGGCGATTTCGCGCTCTTCATGGTGACGAACAATCTCACCGCGATGGATGTGCTCGATCCCGGGAAGAAATTGAGCTTTCCCAAGAGTGTCGTCGAAATGATGCAAGGCTATCTCGGCACGCCGCCGGGCGGTTGGCCGAAGGTGCTGCAAAAGATCGTTCTCGACTCAGCCGATGCCAAGCCGATCAAGGGCCGGCCCGGGGCAACGCTGCCAAAGGTCGATCTCAATTCAGCGCGCAAGGAGCTGGCCAAGAAAATCGGCCGTGAGCCGTTTCAGACGGAACTGCTCTCGTATCTGCTCTATCCGCAGGTCTATCTTGATTACGAAAAGCACGTTGAGCAATACGCCAACACCAGCGTGCTGCCGACACCTTCATTTTTCTACGGCCTGCATCGCGGCGACGAGATTTCCGTCGAGATCGAGCCGGGCAAGGTGTTGGTCATCCGGTTTCTCACCGTCAGCGAGCCGCACGACGACGGCACGCGAACGGTTTTCTTCGAGCTCAACGGCCAGCCCCGCGAGGTGAAGCTGCCCGATCGATCCCTCGAAGCCGCCCAGCACCGCCATCCCAAAGCCGACGCGGAAGACCCCAACCACGTCGCCGCCCCCATGCCCGGCAAGGTTTCCACGGTTTCCGTCAAGAAAGGCGACGCCGTGAAAACCGGCCAAAAGCTCCTGAGCATCGAAGCGATGAAAATGGAGACCGCGGTTTACAGCCCGCGCGACGCCGCCATCGCCGATGTGCTCGTCAAACCCGGAACCACCATCGCCGCCAGAGATTTGCTTGTGGTGCTCGAGTGAGAAAAAAAAACGCCAAGACACCGAGACGCCAAAAAGAAGGAAAGCAGAATTCTTCTAGTCGTGTCCTGGCATCTTCGCGTCTGCGGGACGATTCTTTTGACCTTGCCCGCCTGCGTAAATCGATCAAACCTTTTCGCCTTCATTACTTCACCCGCCTTCGCAGCACAAACGATCACGCCGCCGCCCTTCGCAAGCATCGCAGGCTTTTTGCGCCGTCGATCGTGCTGACTTCACATCAGGTTGCCGGGCGCGGGCGAGGCTCAAACACATGGTGGTCGGGCAAGGGAAGTTTAACGGTTACATTTGTGCTGCCGGTTCACGAGCATCGCCCGCCGCACCACGTGCCGCTAATTGCTGGCGTCGCCTTGCGAAATAGTCTGGCCACCCACAGCGGCATCGAAGACATCCAACTGAAATGGCCAAACGACCTGCTGCATCGAGGCCGCAAGCTGGCGGGGTTGTTGTGCGAGCGCGTGGATGGCGTCGATCTCATTGGTTTAGGGTTGAACGTCAACGTCGATCTCAAGCAAGTCCCCAAAGCGCTTCGAGAAAAGGTTTCCTCACTGCGATCCATCTCCGGTGTCTCATTTGATATGACGGCATTGCTGATCGACCTGGCCAAGTCGCTGCATCAAGCGCTTTCGCACCGTGATGAACCTCCGTTTGCTGAAGTGTTGAGAGAGTACGATCGCCATCACGCGCTCAACGGGCAGCGCATTTCAATCGACGGCGTGCCCGGCGAACCGCCGCTTGCGGGAATCTGTGTTGGCCTGGATCGGATGGGCCGGTTGCTCGTGCGCAATCGTTCTCGCGTATCGCATGTCATCGCCGGCCAGGTAATACTTTTAAATCGCCAATAAGTTCTGTTCTTCCAATGCGGTACTGCTTCTTATAATGCCTCTCCCTGCATGCAACCTGCGCGTTTCAATGTCTTTCAGCGCGTGATTCGTCACTGGGATTCGTTACATCCCTACAACGCCGCCCAGATTCTTCATCTGGCGGGAACCGCCGACGTGCAGATGCTGACCGATCGATGGAACCAGATGCTTACAGCGCTCGCGTTGGGCCCGGTGCATGTGGAAGGAAACCGATATTGGTTCGATCACCAGCTTTCTTCGCCGCAAGCGATTCATATCCCCGAAAATGGTTCTCTCGATCAATACATGAGCGAGGAGATGAACCGCCCCTTCGCCCCCACCGGCGGCCTGCCCTTTCGGCCCTTCGTCATCCAGCAAAACGGCAGCTATTTTGCCGGCGTCATTTATCACCACTGGGTGGCCGACAGCGCTTCGATCCGGCTTCTTTTGCATCAGTGGTTTTTACAATGCTTCCATCCCGCCAAAGCGCGCACGATTCCGCTGCCCATCGCCCGCCGTGGATATTGGCATTACTTTGGCCCGCACACCTCGCGATGGGATCTGGATCGCGGATTCGTCGGCATGTTCCCCTGGTTCAGCCGATTCAGGCGAGTTCGGCGAATCGAATCTGAAGGCGTTCATGATTTTGACATGCGCTTCACCCTGCATCGTTTTCCCGACGGCGCCGTCAACGCAATTCGTGATACCGCGCGGCAGCACAATGTCACCGTGAATGATCTATTTCTAGCCGCGATGGCGCAGGCGTGCGATCAATTCGTCCCCGCGATGGAAACTTTTCGCCGCCATGATCTGGCCATGGGAACGATCGTCGATCTTCGCGCCCGCGGGCAAAGCACGCTCGGCGATGCCTTCGGCGTCTTTCTCGGCTTCACCAACGTCTTCATCCGCCCCCATGAGCTGGCCGACTTCGATCGCCTCCTCCAAAGCATTTGCCGCCAAAACACCATCCACAAAGCCAGCGGCGTGCCCGAATCCAGCATGATGCGCATGGCCGGCGGGCTCGTCTTCCATCGCTGGTTTCGCGGTAGAACCAAAGAACTGATGAACTTTTATCGCAAACGCTTTCCCCTCTGCTCCGGCATCTCCAATGTGAATCTGAACGGTTCATGGGTTCAGGAATATCATCCCGATCCGTTGCTCGACTACATTCGTGTCTCCCCCACCGGCCCAACCATGCCGGTCGTCTTCACCACAACCACGCTCGGCAATCAATTGCATTTTGGTTTAAGCACGCGCGATTCCATCGTCACCCCCGAGCACGCGCTCGCGCTGGCTGAACTTTTCAAGCAAATCATCCTCAACAAAACCCAGCCCGAAAGTGCTGGGGTCTGACAAGTCAATTCACCCCGCGCAGAAAATGGACCGGGATGTGCGATTGGGAACGCGATCATCCCGGCCACGTCGGGGGCAAAAAAAACCGGCGCCGGTCTCAGGCCAGAGCACGAACCTGAAACCGACGCACGGGTCGGGCTTAATCTCCCCTCCTATGGCGGAGACAAGCGAAAGGCACTAATCCATTTACCGCCGCTTGCGGCTTCGCGAACCAAAAGCCAGCCCACAAGCAGCCATGATGATCCCAATCGACCCCGGCTCCGGCACGAGCGTCCCCAGCGCCACCGGTGCAGATGCCGACACTCCAAAATTCGTCGCAATGGCATTCAAGTCGAGCAGATTCACAACCCCGTCAAAGTTGAAATCGCCCGCACTCCACATTTGCCCGGTCGTGCCGAAATTCATCGCCAGCGTGTTGAAATCCGATATGCCGACCGAACCGTTGAAATCCGCGTCGCCGTCAGTCAGCGATGAACCCAACGCCTGCCGGATCAACTTGAAATCGCTGCTGCCGCTGCCATCCGATCCGGCGCCGCTGGCGATATTCGTGATCTTCCCATTGTCATTCAGTTCAATATCCACCAGGCTGACCGGTTTCTGCGCCGCCGCCGGGTTGATCGTGCCGTTGACCGCCAGCGTCGCATTCAACTGATCGCTCAGGCTCGTATAATTCTCAACATCGCTGCCATCGACCGCGCCGGTGTACCGCTTGATAAAGTGATCGACGATCTGGGCATCGGTGCGATTCACCAAGCCGTCGCGATTCACATCGAACTTGTTGAACGCGTTCGCGCCGGTCGGATCGTTGATCGAATTCGCGCTTGCTTCGTTACGCTCCGGCGCACCCAGCGGAATGTGCGTGTTGAGATAATCCAGCGCATCATTCTTGCGAAGCTGAGCAGAACGAACCGCATCGCCGAACGTGGAGGCCGTGGCAGTCAGCGTCCCTCCGTTAAAATTGGTCGCATTACTCGAAGCATCCGAAACTGCAGCGCCCCGTGCCATCAAGTAAAGATCTTTGCCGTCAAACTTTCCATCGCCATTGAAATCGCCCATGACGATCAGATCGCCCTTGGTCGGCCCGCTGCCGCCGTTCATGCTATCCAACGCGGCGGAGATGCCCGTGAACTTGGTGTTGTTGGACACACTCACGTTTGCCACGTCGATATTCGCCGAAGCGTTCGCCCCGGTGTCCAGCGCCTGCTGCGCCGTCAACGCCGCGATCACCGCGCTAAAGTCGCGCACGCCGTTCTGATTGAAATTGCCGAACATATAATTGCCCTTGGGCGCGGACGGCACCAAGGTCGGATTGCCGCTGCTATCTTCAGCCGTGATCGGCACATTCACCCCGCCCGCACCGGTGAAGCTGATGCTCGTATTACTTGTGACGCCGTACAAAGCGCCCGACCCTGATGTCACATTGGCTCCGGGAAGCGTGTCAAAATTCTTGGTGACGCTCGAAACCGCCAGCGTCTCCATTCGTAAGCCCGACTGTGTTATGGTCCCTCCCCCACCCAGGGTCACGACATTATCCCCGACAGGAGTTATCGTTCCGCCATCCGTCGCCTTATCCACGACCATCATCTGCGGCAGCAGAAAGCTGTTGGCCAGCAATTGGTCCGCCGGATCGCTGAAGGTGGATGGATTTGGGAAATTGGCATTGACCGAGTTCAGCACATTATCGCGCAACGTGATGATATCGCCCTTCGGCTGATTCGGCTTGGCCTGCGTATCGCCCTTGGCCACTTCATCGCTGCTGTAGTTCGCCACGCTCGGATCGCGAACCGTCACATATTGTTCTTTCTGCCAGATCACGTAATCCCCTTTGGTGATCGTGCTTGCATTCGGCTGGACATAGTCGCTGCTTGAAAGCGTCATATCATCAGAAGCCTTGTCCGCGTATGCCAACGCGCGAAGCGGTGCGTTGTTGGTGTTGGTCGATCCCGCGTCGGTGTTACCGGTCGCGCCGATCGCATCGCTCATGCTCAGCACGCCAATCGCCATGCGGTTGTTTTGCACGGTCGGCCGAAGCAACCCGCCGCCCGCAGTCTTGCCCGAAAAGTGCAAAGTCGGCCCGATCGCGCATTCCAACGTTCCCGCGCTTCCGGCGCCGTATCCATTTCCGCCATCGTCCTCACCCACCGCCCAGGACGGATCAACCCCGGTGTTTAACGCGGCCACATTACGCGTGCCGCTGTTGGGATCGCGCTCGGTCATGTTGAAATCCAGGCCATTTTTCAATCGCCCGGTGAGTTGAAGCCACTGCGCGTCGGTCTTATTCAGGTTGGTCAGCCCAGTGCCCGGATTGGCGGTAAACACGGTCGCGGTAACCGCCACCGATTTAGTAACCAGATTATTGATCGTCCCGGAATTCCACGCACCGGTCCCATAGCTCACTCCGGTTGACGGATTGATCTTGGAAGCATCCATGTTCAGCTTGGTTCCATCGACCAACTGCTGATTGACCCCCGCCTGCCCCAAGCCGGCGAGGTTGTTTGCCGATGACAAAGCTGTATTCCCTTTGCCATATCCCACATCGCCCGGCCGAAGGTTATATGCACTTGTAAAAGTCCCTGAGCCCGAATTCGAAAACCCCTGAAGCGGCACCACATCCGAGATCGCCATCTGCACGCGATTCTGCCCGCCCTGAAGATTGGTGCCCAGCGTGCTGTAATTCAAATAAGTGTTGTAGTTCGACGGCGCGACACTGAAACTCGTCGAGCTTGGGCCCGTGGCGTTGGTGGCGCTCAATTTATTTCGATTGATCCAGAGCGGGTTTCCACCGCTTGGGCCGCGAGGTGTAAACGGATCAACAACTCCCCCTGTGACTCCATTATCCGGCGTGAAATAACCAATCTGATCGTTCGCCAACTCCAGAATCCCCTCCACCGAACCCGCCTCATGCCATTCCACTCTCACGCCAGCCGCAGTCAACGTCCCGTTATTCGTAC
>DATAPK010000328.1:0-8421 GCA_036265245.1 Tepidisphaeraceae bacterium
GTGCAGCTCATCGACAATCGCCGAGAAAAATTCATGCCCCCGTTCCGTCGCCGGCGAATTCATCATCTCCGACAGCAGCGATATATACTCCGCCGGAAACGAATGCGTCGCCCGCTTCAAGCTATATCGCGATGCCAGAACACGCACGAGTTCCAGTTGATACGGCAGCACGCGCGATGCAAACGCCCGAATGGTTTCCGGGTCGGCCGTCGCCTGCTCAAGCCGCTCCGTCACCTCCGCCGGATAAAAAATCACCGTGATAAACTCAGCCAATTGCTGCGGGCTGATCTTCGATGCAAACAGCTTCTCAACCAAAGGCCGAAGCGTCCCCGAAGCATTGTTAATCACATGGCGAAGCTTCTTATCCTCGCCATGAATATCGCTGATGACGTGAATCGTCCCCTTCGGCAGCGTCAAAACCGCCGAAAGTCTCGCAATTTCCGCGATCGCCGCATCGATATTATGAAATCGATCCGACAGTGTCCGCAACGCCGCCAGTTCCCGGTCGCAATCCTGAATATCCCCGAATCCTGCACTTTTCATTCGCACTTTCTGTCGTGAAAACCAGTCGCTTCGATACCCATTTCCCGCTTTTGTTTATAACATACACCCAACGCGTCGATGTCGCGACCCGCGCCAAAAAGTATGGACCCACTCAAGCAAATCGTGCAGATGGATGACGACGGAATGCTCTTCCTCTCCGCCGCCATTCAGGATTGGAACCCCATCGCCAATCTGGGCATTGAAACCGTCATCGATCTGGACGGCGGCGTCGATCAAGGCGTGCCCGAGATCGCCGACAAATCACTTTATATTTATCTCCCCATTGCCGACGGCAATCTGCCCGACCTCAATCGCCTCCACGCCGTCGCCAAGCTCGGCGCCGATTTGATCCGCCAAAATCATCGCGTGCTCACGCATTGCGGCGTCGGCCTGAATCGCTCCGCATTAATGGCCGGCCTGATCCTCCGCTATCTCGGGCTCGACGCGCAAACAACCATCCAGCAATGCCGCCAGCGCCGCCCCGGCGCGTTATACAATCCCGTTTTCGCCGAATATCTCGCCAACTGCTCCATGCCCGCCCTTGCATGAGCCCATTCCGGTGATACAACAAATTCACCAATGAACCCCGATCTTGACGGAATCGTCAATCCCACCTTCCTCACGAAAACCATCGCTCACCTCTGGAGCATGCACCACTGGCAACGCGGCGTGCTGGCCATCGCCGTCCTCCTCTTCGGCGCCGGAACCGTCGGCAATATCAAGAATTATTTCAATCCCCAAAACACCCCCGCCATTTCCACCGCAACTCCGGGCACAACCGATCCCATCTCCCCCGCCGCGCAACCCGAGCCCACCGCTCTTCAAAAAATGTCCCCCTGGGCTGCCAAAGTCGGCGGCAGCCTGCTCGGCGGATTTATCCTCGGCTTCGCCCTCCGCACCTTCGTCAAAATTACTTCCCTCCTCTTGGCACTGGGAATATCCGTATTCACCCTGCTGAGTTATTTCCACGTGATGAACGTCGATCTCACGTCCGCGGAAACCAAATACAAAAATTCAATCGAATGGGTCGACGATCAGGCGTATCGCCTCAAAGATGTGGCGCAATCGCATATCCCCTCTTCCGGCAGCGGCGTCATCGGCGCCTTCGCCGGCTTCCGCCGAAAACGCGCCGCAGTCTAATTTTAGATAACCTATAACTTGGACTTGTGTAGCCGGCGAGCATGCTCGCCGCTATTCCCAGGACAACCGTCACATCGAAACGAAAGCCCCCCTAAATCATCCCATTAAACCCCGGCGGAAGCAGCAGCACCGGCACCTGCGTGTTCTTGATCAATTCCACCGGCACATTCCCCGCCAGCAATCTCGCGAAAACATTCTTCCCCGTCAGCCCCAGCACGATCAGCGTAATTTCCCGCTCCACCGCCGTATTCAGAATCGCCCGGGCAATATCATCCGAAAACATTAGCAGCGTCTGCACCGCCACGCTTTTCGACGCCAGCCGATCGCTCAGCAACCGCACCGCCGCCTCCCCATCCGCCTGTTCCTGCTCGCGCATCTGTCCCCCGCTGGGGCGAGACACATGCACTACCAGCACCTCTGCCTCAAGCTGTTTCGCGAGGCTGGCGAGCGGTTCCGCAACTTTTTCCGCCGCCCACGGACTACTAACAGCGACCAGAATTCGGCTCATGGAAATGAAATCTCATTGAATGCACACCGAATGTCAATCGAAATAATCCCCAGAGACAGCATCACGCAACTCTCCCCCGATAATCCACCGGCGGTGCCACTTCAGTGGCACTGTCTTAATTCACCCAACCAACCCCATCCGCCCCATCAACTCTTTCATCCGCCTCAGCGCCTTCCCCCGATGACTGATCGCATGCTTCTCTCCAGGCGTTAACTCCGCCGTCGTCTTGCCCAAACTATCAATCAAAAAAAGCGGATCATACCCAAACCCATTTTTCCCCCGCTGCCCATGAATGATCCGCCCCTCCACCGTATCCCGCGCCGTCAACACAATCCGCCCCTCCGCATCCGCCAGCGCCAGCACGCAAACAAATCGCGCGCCTCGCTTCTCATCCGGAACATCCTTAAGTTGCTGAATCAACAGCGAATTATTATCCGCATCCCCCTTCCCCGCACCATTCATCTCCGCCCACCGCGCACTATACACGCCCGGCTTTTGCTCCAGCGCATCAACCTCCAGCCCGCTATCATCCGCTAGAGCCCAAACCTTAAATTGCTTCGCATACCCCGCCGCCTTCAGGCACGCATTGGCCCGAAACGTCCGCCCCGTCTCCTCAACCTCAACCGCATTAGAATGCTGCGATAAATCCGCCCACTCAAACCGCTCCGCCCCCAGCATCTCGCGAAACTCTTTCACCTTCCCTGCATTCCCCGTCGCAATCAGCAGCTTCATCTCATCCTCTCACTGTCCCAGCGTTTTCAACTGCCCCGCTCCCGGTTGCGCCGCCGGCTGCGGCGCGAGCAAAGTCGGCTGGCTGAAACTCGGCCCGCTTTGCAACACCGACTCCTCATGCGGAATCTGCACCAGCACCGAATGCTTCGGAACCATCACCGGCTTACCCGTCGCCGGATCTTTCTGCGTCTCCACATCTTCGTATCCGTTCAGTGAATGCGTCGGATATTTCCGCATCGTCGCCACCATATCCGGATTCACCACCTCGATGCTCTGTTTCAGCACCTGCACTTGCCGGCCCGTTCGCTTATCGACCAGATTCTTTGAATACTGTTCCGTCACCTCCGGCGAAACCTCCGCGCCCGGCCCCAGCACCAAAATCGGCCGCTGCTGATCCGCAATATCCACTCCCTCACTTCCGTCCAGTTCCTGTTTCTTGATCGCCTCCTCCGGCCACGCGCCAACGCAAACAATACTCACATCCGCGCCGTGGTGGTAATAAGCTTCCACCCCCATCGCGCGTGCCGCCTTCACCGCCTCCACCGCCGCTTCCTTTCGCCCCGCCCCCTGATACGCCGCAATCTGCAGCGACCAGAATCCCTTCGCATTCGCCAGATTAAATTCCGGCGGCGCCAGCGGATCGGGCGCATTGAAAGAAACCGGCACCGCATCCCTGAATGGGCGATTCCCCACCTGATCCTGCAACCCCATCACCTTCATCCGATCCTGCTTCAACCGCGGATCGTCCATCGAGCGATAGTAGCCATAATAAATCGTGCTCTGCTGATCATCGTGAGAGACATACCAATCCTTCATCTTCTTCCCTTTGATGAGCTGATCCTTTAGCGCCTTCGCCTGCTCAACATGCCCCGGCCCCGAAAGAATCTGGCACGCGATCGTCACCTGCGCATCAACCGGCGGTGCGGATTGCCCCACGCCCGACTGCGGCGCACTTTTCGCCGCCACCTGCGCCTGCCGCGGCGCCGCCAGCTCCGGTTGAGTCTGCGAATCCGCCGTTTTATTCTCGCCACACGACGCCGCGCCAAGTGCAATCAAGCACGCACCGAAAATCCGGATGTATCTCATGGTGTCATCCTCCGCAAAATCATCAGGCGGATTGTAACGCGCTTTGCTGGATGCGCATCAACTTCTCACATCCCGCCACTGCCAGATCAAGCATCTGATCGGTCAATTTCCGGTCAAATCCCCCGCCATTTTCCGCCGACCCCTGAATTTCCACGAATTTCCCCGACGCCGTGTAAGCCACATTCATATCCACCAGCGCCCGGCTGTCATCGTTGTAATCCAGATCCAGCCGCACCTCCCCATCCACAATCCCCACACTCACCGCCGCCAACTGCTCCACAATCGCCCCCTTCGGATCATAAAACTTGGAATCATATTTCGCCGGCATAGCCACTTCAGCGGCTATGTTCTTCGGCAATTTAATTTGCTCCGGCAACTTCCCCACCGCATCCACCAGCGCCACATACGCCGCACAAATCGACGCCGTGCGCGTCCCCCCATCCGCCTGCAACACCTGGCAATCCAGCGCAATCGTATTCGGCCCGATCTTCGACAAATCCACCGCCGCCCGCACCGTCCGTCCGATCAACCGTTGAATCTCCGTCCCGCGCGAATCCGTATGCCCCATCTTCGGCCAATCCTTCCGCCTCGGCGTCGAACCCGGCAGCATCACATAATCCGCCGTCACCCATCCCCCCGCCCGATCCTCCCGAAACCAGGGCGGCACCTCCGGCGTGATCGACGCCGTCACCAAAACAATCGTTCCCCCCTGCTCCCACAACACCGACCCAGCCGGAGCACTCGTAAACCGCCGCGTAACCTTCACCGCCCGCAACGCATCAAATGTCCGGCCATCCATTCGCATAATGATTTACTCAATCCGCTCGATGCAGCTTAAATCCACCCCCACGCAGACGCCGGTGTCTGAGGTACTCCGAAGACCCGGATTCTTTTACAACGCACACTCACTCATCCAACGTCCCATACGCCAACTCCGCCCGCATCGGCGCCGGCCTCTCATATTTCGCTTTGAGATAAATCGCTTTCCCCGTCCGCGAGCTATCCAAAAATCCCTGCATCATTTCCAACACCGCAAACCCAAGCTCGCCGCTCACCCGATGCTTCCGCCCCGAGCGCACCGCATACGCCATATCCGCTAAGCCAACCGATCGCCCATACCCCACCACAAAACTATGCGGCATCTCCCTCGCCTGCTTCTCGCCCGCACTCTGCAACAGCACCGTCCCATCAAACCCATTCGGATCAGGCACCTGAAGCGTGCCCGTCTCCCCATAAATCACGATCGGATGCTTGTGATCGTACGGCGCGTGATAACATGCGAACGTCTGAATGATCGTTCCCACCGCCCCATTCTCAAATTCAATCGACCCCACAATATGATCCGGCGTTTCCACGCTGATCTTCTTCCCGCTCAACGGCTGGCTCGTGATCGTCCGATCCGGAATCGCGATCGACGCCATCCCGTTGATCTTCCTCGCCCGCCCCAGCAAATTCAGCAGCGCCGTCAGATAGTAAGGCCCCATGTCAAACATAGGCCCGCCACCCACCTGATAATAAAACTCCGGATTGGGATGCCACCCCTCATGCCCGCGACCCATCATAAACGCCGTAAACGCCACCGGCCTGCCAATCGCCCCATCGTCAATCAACTTCCTCGCCGTCTGCAAACCCGCTCCAAGAAAAGTATCCGGCGCACACCCAATCCGCTTCTTCGCCTTCTTCGCCGCCGCCAGCAGCACTTTCCCCTCTTCCTTATCCACGCCAAGCGGCTTTTCCAGATAAGTATGTTTCCCCGCCTCGATCGCGCGCAAACTGATCGGCACGTGTGCTTTCGGAATCGTCAGGTTCAAAACAATTTCGATCCCCGGATCAGCCAGCAATTCATCAACCGTACAAACCTTCGCGATCTGAAATTTCTCCCCCGCCTGTTTCGCCCGCTCGATATCGATATCCGCGCACGCCGCGATCTCAACAATGGGAAAATTCTTCGCCATCCCAAGATAAGCGCCGCTGATCGCCCCCGTCCCAATCACGCCAACTTTGACACTCTCAGGCATAATAAAAACCCATCACTAAACCAAAACTCACCGGCGGTGTCACTTCAGTGACACTGTTCTTCACTCATCCACCTTATTCATCTTATTCCCACACTGACACCCAAACGGCTTCAACTGATGCGGCCGAACGCTCGACGGCTTCTCCACCTCCACCGCACACCCGCACCGTGCACAAATAAACCGATCCCCCCGCTTCGTCTCCTCCGCCTCCGGCATATCAATCGGCGACTCATCCACATCCGTCACATCCCGCTTCCGATCCATCGCCAGATTCGCCAGCTTATCCGCCAGCTCATTTTTGTGCCTTAAATTGTGCGATATCTCCGCATGATGAAATTCCTGAATCAGCGATTGTGCCTCGTCATAAAGAACGCGCATATCCGGATGCTTCACCCGATACTCTCCGCGCATCTGCTTGATGATCAATTCGCTGTCTCCGCGAATCTGAATCTTCTTCGCCCCCAGCTTTCTCGCCTCCTCCATCGCCGTAATCAGCGCCCGATATTCCGCCACATTGTTCGTCGCCTTCCCAATAAACCGCCCCAGCGTAATCAGCGCCGTCCCATCCTTCGCCCTCACCACCACCCCAATCCCCGCCGGCCCGGGATTCCCGCGCGATCCGCCATCAAATTCAAGCGTCACCACTTCATCCATACCCACACGGTTGTAATCGCAGATCGCTTCTATCGCCAATCTGTTTCTTTGATAACTTAGTTCCCCATGCTCAAATCTTCCGAAGCCATCTTCGCCGTCGCCGATGTGACTGAGACCATTCGCTTTTATCGCGATATCCTCGGCTTTGAATCCGAATGGCTCTGGGGCAACCCGCCCACCTTCGGCGGCGTGCGATGGGGAAGCAGCCAGGTCATGTTCTGCAAACAACCCAATTTCACAGGTAAAACCGAAGGCCTGCAGCACATGTTTCGCGTGACCGAAATTCGCCCGCTCTACGAGCAACACAAAAAAGCCGGCGCTCCAATCATCGAAGACCTATCTAACAAACCCTGGGGCCTCAGCGAATATGTCGTCCGCGATCCAAATGGTTATTACCTTCGTTTCGCAGGCCCCGAAGTGTATGAGCCCAAAAAGAGCGCAACTGAAACCCTCCCACCCCACATCCGCATCGAAGTCCGAAAACCCTCGCTCGACGAATACATCCGTCTCAGCGAGTCCGTCGGCTGGCCAAAGGATTTAAAGACCATGCCCCACGCGCTCGACCATTCCCTCTTCTGCGTGCTGGCCATCGACTCGCGCGACAACCAAAGCGTCGGCATGGCCCGCGCCTGCGGCGACGGTCGCTTCTACACAATCTGGGATGTGATCGTCCTCCCCTCTTACCAAGGCCAAAAAATCGGCACCGCCTTAATGGAACAAACCCTAACCGAGCTTCGCAAGATCGGCCCAAAAGGCGCATTCGTCGGCCTCTTTACGGGCAAGCCCGATTTCTACGGACGCGTCGGATTTATCAAAGACCTCGGCATGCACCTCGCTTTATAGACCATGACTGACATCCCTAAAAAATCTTCGAAATCAACTCTTCTTCCGCTGCGAAACGATCGAGATGTTGCTCATTTCGCGATTATGAAGATGAAGCGCGCCTGGGCAGAAAGTCACGCGATCATCGAACGGCTATATGACAAGCCCGGAAAACCACCCCGATGGGAAACTACAAACCTCCATTCGCCAACCCTGCTCGAAAGCGATGCCGACGACTGGATCGTTCAACGCAAACAATTGGGGCAATATCGAATGATCTCAGTCTGGCATCAGACAATAGTGAAAAAAGGAAATCAAATCTCCTTCAATGCCAACTTTCAACCGGCACGATCCCTGGAATTCTTCCGTGCCTGCGACGCCGCCACTCGCCCCGTCGGCGGAATCTGGCGCCGCCTCGACTGGCAACCCACCAAACCCGGCTTCACCGGCAAACCCGCCCGATGGGATGATCTCGCCGAAGCAATTTCGTTCTTAAAAACCCGCGCCCTCGCCGGCACCTATCGAATCATCACCATCCGCCGAATGCTCCGCGCCGAGCAAGCCAAAGATCGAATCAAGATCGTCAAAAAACACGCATCCGGATCAAAGGTAGTATGAATGGATTAGCAACTTCAGACGCCGGGCCTGAGGTAATCCGAAGACCCGGATTCTGTTCTAACAAACGTGCGACTTGGTAGAGCAGACATTCTTGTCTGCCTTAGGGAGTGGTACTCCACGAACTGAATCCGCTCACGCCCCCTCAGAATTCACCGGCGTCTTCTCCGCCACCGTCACTGCCCCCGCCAGCTTCGCCTCTTCCAGACAAAACTGCGCCGTCCGCTGCAAATTCTCAACACTCTGACCCTTGTATGTTCCCACCGGCTTGCCGTCGATGAACACATCCAATTCCACCGGATC
>DATAPK010000329.1:0-5344 GCA_036265245.1 Tepidisphaeraceae bacterium
ATTCAGGAAAGTGCAGTTCCACGCGAAGTTGATCGATGGCGGCCTCAATCGAACGCAATTCGTCGGCGGTGGCGTTGCTCAGCACAGGCTCGTTTTCATCCGCGTGAATCAGCAGCGACCATCGCCCAAACAACGGTGCGAATTCCGTGAACCCTTTGGCCGGCACAAAAAGCCCGAAATACCACGAATCCAAAAACCCCCGCATTTCAACTAAACCCGCCAGTTTTCGCTGGATATATAATTCACCGTGTTGGGGCAACGGGGATCGCATGGAACAACATGGATTCTATTCCCAGCGTTTCCCTCCGGTCATTTTAGTTCATCGAATAAATCAAAGATTGGCACTGTCGCGGCAGATGCCTTAGAATACGCTCGTGCCGTCGCCGCGGGTGACGGCCGGGTCCGATGCAAGGGTCGGCTGTGAACCGGGTCAGGTCCGAAAGGAAGCAGCCCTAAGCAAACTTGCCCTGTGTGTTCGGTCCCCCGGCCGTCTTTCGCTGCGACGGTTTTTTTGATTTGAGATTTGTTCCGAATCACATTGCAAAAGAAAAAATTTGCAATCAAAATCATTCTCCGCGATGCGATTATACATTGTTGCCAATATCCATAAGCCCAACGTTCAGCCCGCAATTGAAGAACTGATCAAATTTGTGCAATCGCGCGCAAACGTAACGGGCATCGATACGATTGGCGACAAGCCGCTGGATCACATCGAGGCCGAGGCCATCCTGGTGCTTGGCGGCGACGGCACGCTGCTTTCCACCGCGCGGCGATTACAGGGAAGGCAAATCCCGCTCGTCGGAGTGAATTTTGGACGCCTCGGATTTCTCGCCAGCTTCACACCCGCGCAGTTTTACGATCATTTTGACAAATTGCTCGATCATCGCCTGCCGGTAAGCACGCGGCTCACGCTCGAAACATCCGTCGTGCCCGCCAACGTGGAAGTCCATCCTTCGGACCTGGCCGATGTCGCCAAAAAACGCCGCTGGTCTTCGGTCGCGTTGAATGAATCGCTCATCGCCGCCGGCGCGCCGTTTCGGATGATCGAGTTGGAGCTCGGGGCCGACGGAGAAACGGGCGTGCGATATTTCGGAGACGGCGTGATCATTTCAACGCCCAGCGGATCGACCGCATACAACGTCGCCGCGGGCGGCCCGATCATCAGCCCAAACGTCGAAGCAATCTGCATCACGCCCCTCTGCCCGCACAGTCTTTCGTTCAGGCCTTTCGTGGTCGGGGCCGAAAGCATCGTGAGCGTTCTGTGCAAGCGGGTAAACGAAGGAACCATGTTGATCTGCGACGGGCAATCGAACGTTCATCTCAATGCCGGCGAACGCGTCATCGTCCGCCGAGCGCCGGATGATGTAGTCCTAATCGAAAACCCAGACGCGCGAGAGTGGCGTACCTTGGCAGAAAAGCTGAACTGGGCGGTCAGCCCGGGGTATCAGAAGTAATTCGCAGTATTACACGGCCTTTCGCCGCCCAGCTTGCCGATATATAATCAGACGTGGCTGGAAGAAAGCCACCGGATCCGCGGGAAGGGTCTAACCCAACTTCAAGCGCACAATTCATTATCGAATCGCACGTTCTTCGTGCCGCCTGCTTGCGGATCCAGGCGCTGTTACGGAGAACCTGTCATGGATAAGAGTCTTCCCACCCGTCCGCATCTCGATCATCTCAGGCGCCAGGCGAAAGAACTGCTTAGTGCGCTCGCGTCGCGCGAGCCTGAAGCCATCGCCACGATCCTCAAGCATCTTCCCGAAGCCAAAGGCATGAGCGCCCAGCAGGTGATCGCCCGGCAATTTCGACTGGCAGATGCCCAGTCAGCGATTGCGCGAAAGAACGGATTTGCCGGCTGGCCTCACTTGGCGCGCCACGTTGAGCAGCTTCGCGCGCTGGAAGGAACCTGGACATTCGCCCGACTGGAAATCGACGGCAATGCCTTTCCCACCGGCGCCGCCGGCACCTCCCGCATCCTCATTGACGGCGATCGCTTTTGCAGCCAACTAACCGACGCAACCTATGAAGGGGTCTTCAACATCAATGTCGAAGCCGAGCCCCACGAAATCGATATCGAATTCGTCCAAGGCCCCGAAGCCGGAAATTGGAACTTCGGAATCTTTCATCTGGACGGGGATCGACTTGAGATTTGCCTGGATATGAATGGCAAGCCCCGGCCGGCCGGGTTCCGCACCTCCGCCGGCAGCGGACACGCATACGAGACGCTAACGCGGATGTCTCCCGATCGGCCCGCAAACGTAACCGGCGGCAGCGCTCCTGTTCATCAAAAACCCTCTCCAGTCCAGGATGCAGCCGCGTTTGCGTTTGTGGAATCTCCAACCCTCATCCGGCTTCAGGGCGAATGGACACCGGTGAAAATAATCCGCGACGGACAGGAGCTTCCCAAGATGATGCTCCTCGCCGGACGTCGCTCGGCGAAAAAAAATGAAATCAACATTTCCTTTGGCGGCCAGGTCATGATCCATGCCCTGGTCAAGCTCGACGAAAGCACCGATCCCATGCACGTGGATTATTACAACCTCGACGGTGAGTGCAGAGGTACCGTTCAACACGGAATCCTGAAGTGGATCGACGACGAAGCCTGCTTTTGCATGGCCGCCCCCGGTCAACCCCGACCCGCTGATTTCATCTGTCCCCCGGCAAGCGGACGCACCTTCAGCCAGTGGCGGCGCAAGAAATGAATTAGCCAATAAACCGGGCCAAGCCGTCATAAACCTCATCGCCGATTCACTCGGCCCTCGACCCGCCGACATTCAAGTCGTCCAAGGACAATCCCAGCCGCGTAAAGTGCTGCAAATCAATAGGATCGAGCAAACCGAGCTCGATCGATGCATTTCAGAATTGTTGTAGGACCACCTGAGCCTGGCGTGATAAGGTGGGCCGCGACCCGTAGCCGCGACGCCTGCGTCGCCTTTTTTAATGACAATGATGCCTTTGCATTAGCGACGCAGGCGTCTCGGCTACATTTTCCCAGGAGACTCGCCATGCTCCGCATCATCGCCGTGTTGATTGGTTGTGTTGTTGTTTCGTCAGTGTCGGCCCAGATTATTTACGAGCCGATTCGCTATCAGTACAGCGTGCAAACGCCTTATTATTACGGCGGAAACGATTCTGATGTTTTCCGCTCAGCCGCCCGGGATCACGCGGGCGCGAAAAACGGATACGTCGAAGCCCACGGCGATTACCGCTCGCATCGCGAAGTTTCGGATGTGGCGTCGCGGGTTTACGTCGATGAGTTCCCGCGCGGGAATGCCGCGATTTTGGGATACACCGATGCCGACGCGCGAAACGCCGCCTATCAAAACGCTCCGCGATATTTTCGGAAGATCGACCTGCTGATGCACGCCATGCAGGATGATACCGGGGCCTGGCACGTGCCCGCGCAGATCTCCGGCAATGGGCCGGGAACAATCGAAATCAAACCCTACGTGCGCCGAACGCCGGCCATGATGCCCAAGCCGATTCTGATTTTCCCAAAGGATTTGCTGAATAAACCCGCAACCCAATCCAAGCTGACCGTCGCGGATTCGCAGTGAATCCGGCAAGCTTGCTCACCGATTAAACCGGTTTACTCAGCAGCGGCTCGATCCGCGCAAGTTCCGATTTTGCGAGTTCGATATCCCGCTCCGCATGCAGTTTGGTGAGCGCGCTCGTCAGTAATTCCTTGGCTCGGTCGTAGCGATTGAGATATCGCGCATAAACGATCGCGAGAATCAATTGCACGTTTTCAATCTGCTCTGCCTTGGGATAAGTCCGCAGAAAAAGCTCATACGCATCCGCCGCAGCGGGATGCAGGCCGTCGGCAAAAAGCTGGTTGGCAATATCAAGCTGCGTCTGCCGCGACATCACTTGGTTCGGATCGATCGCGCGGAGCTCCAGATATAATTTGACCGCATCGGGCAACCGCTGCTGGGCGACAGCTTCGCTGATGCTGGCACGCGTGTCCTGGATGCGCTCCATCATTGGGTCGGGGCGGGCATTTGGCGTTTGGCGAGGCGTATAACCGAAAGGATCGTATCCCTTGCTCACCGCATCGCGATGCTGCCGGCGGCGATTCCAGCGGTCGAGAATGCCAAACAAATCCCACATATCTCGCGGCAGCAAGCGAACGCTAAGCAGTGTCATGCAGACGGCAAAGCCGAAAAAAGTGCCGCCGATGTGGGCCATGTGAGCGACCGCTTCCCGCCCACCAAACATACCGCTGCTAAACTGCTCGAAGATATCCATCGCAAAAAAGAGCAGCACGAACCACAGGCCTGACAATTCAAACGTGCCGATCAGATAAAAAAAGTAAAAGATCGTGATGCGCGAATAAGGAAGCAAAACCAGATAAGCCCCGGTGACCGCCGCGATCGCCCCACTGGCCCCGAGCACCGGCTCGCTGCTGGTCAGCACATGCGCAATCCCCGCGAACACTCCGCCGGCCAGATAAAAACCGAGGTATCCAAAATTTCCCAGCTTGTCGTTAACGTTGTTCCCGAAGATATAGAGGAACAGCATGTTGCCGACGATGTGGAGGATGCTGCCGTGCAGAAATTGATACGTGAAAAACTGCCAAAGCCGCGGATCGCGCGGCTGAAGCAGCAGCATGTTTTCAAGACTGCCCCGAATAACCCCCTGCTGGCACATGAAGACGATCACGTTCGCCACGATCAGCGCGTAATTCATGTAAGGTGTTCTTCGCAGCGGCGTGTCAGTGCGGACAGGGATGAACATGATTGTGCGGGAAAAGGATACCGCAAGTCTTGCGGATAAACAGGATGCGCATCACTGTGCCTGCTTGGCAGAACGCTTGTTGCGCTTGATCATCCGCAGACAGCGGCCTGATTTGCTGTATTCGACGCGGTCCATATAGGTTTCGATGAGCAAAATGCCCCGGCCCGAGCATTTCAGCAGATTTTCCTCGGCCGTCGGGTCGGGCACATCCTTGCGCTCAAAACCGGGCCCTTCATCTTCAATCGTAATCTCCGTCTCTTCGGGCGAAACGGTTGCCTGAACACGCACTTTTTTATTCTGGTCGTGCTTGTTGCCATGTTTGATGGCGTTGATCAGGGCTTCTTCAAGGGAAATCTTGACAGCGAAAACGTTGTCGCTGGTGTAGCCCGCCTTTTCCACCGCGTCGAGAATCTGCTTCTGGATTTCGCGTTGCTTGGTCAGATCCGAATCGATCTCAAATTTCAGCGAAGCAACGGCGCCCTGAATTTTGCGGGGTTGATCGTCGCGAGGTTTCGACCGGGAGTTGCCCATGCTCACACATCTGATCGAAACGGCCATCAGAAGCTGGCTAACGCTGCTTCGCGAGTCGGCAAAATCTTAAATAACT
>DATAPK010000330.1:0-4244 GCA_036265245.1 Tepidisphaeraceae bacterium
CATCCAGCACGTGCCCGCCCAGCACCTCAGCCATCAGCGTCTTGAGCGCGTTGACCAGGCCCCCGCCGTACCATTTGAGCATCATCATCAGCCCAAGGATCACGACTGAAGCAGTGAGATCCGGGCTGCGCGCGATGTTCCCCTGCTCGCGCGCCTCCGCGCGCCGCCTTGGCGTTGGGGATTCGGTCTTGTCACCATTGTCTTCAGACATCGCGTCTCACTTCGTTCAGTGCGCTCCCAATCCGTTGTATTGCTGCGACACCGTATTCATCGATTCAAGCACCGCCGACGTCAGCACCTTGCCGGTCATCATTAATCCAACAATCACCACCAGCATCCCAACCAGCGAGCGAATCGTCAGCCCAGCTGACATCACGTTGAGCTGCGGCATCGTTTTGCTGATGCACCCGAGCGACAAATCAACCACCAACATCGTCACCAGCATCGGCGCAGCCAACTGCACCGCCAGCGATGTCGCCGTGGTGAACAAACCCACCAGCAAATCAAACAGAGGACGATTGATTTCAACCGAAAGCAGCGGCAGCTTGTCAAAGCTCTCTCGCACGCCCAGCAGCAGGATGTGATGCCCACCGACCGACAGGAAAATGACCAGCGTCATCCAGAAATACCCATCGCCGATCACAGAACTCGATTGCCCAAACTGCGGGTCGATCACTTCAGAGATATTGAGCCCCATCTGCTGCCCAATCATCTGCCCGCCCCACTGCGTCGCGATAAAAACAAAGGAAAGAATCGTGCCGATGGCAATGCCGAAGCAAACTTCGCCGCCAATCCCGAGGGTCAGCCCCCACGTCGTCTGCGGCATGACTTTCGGCATCGGAATGCCCGACGCGATCCCCAGTGACAGCACCAGCGCCATCAGCATCTTCACGCGCTTGGGAATCTTCGCGCTGCCCAGGAGCGGCGCAAAAATCATCATGGCCGACACACGAATAAAGACCAGGGCGAATCCAGGCGCCACCGATTGCAACTCGGCTGCTAAGTCCTGAATGACCTGATCAAACGACATGAATGAACCCACTTCTCTGTTTAGCCGGCGAGCATGCTCGCCGGCTACACGCATCCAAAATTAAAGCCGTCCCAGCATGAATGACGTATACGTAAGTAATTGCTGCCCGATCCACGGCATCAACAGAATGATCGCCGCGATCATCGCGGTGATCTTCGGGATAAACGTCAGCGTTTGTTCCTGGATTTGGGTGACCGCCTGAAACAGCGACACCAGCACGCCGACCACCAAGCCGATCACAAGCATCGGCGCGGAGATCATCAGCGCGAGAATCAGCGAATGCTGCACCAGACCTGTAGCTTGATCGAGATTCATCCCACACACCCTTCCATGAGTGTTGCCGATCGAATGGAACATTCAGAATCGGCGACAGATTTGAACCGGAACGAAACTGCCCGCGTCCCGTTGGCCCGTGTTTTCATCCTTGAAAACTCCACGCCTGTTTCTATTTCATAAAACTACTAATCAAACTCTCCGTAATCAAGTGCCAACCGTTCACTAATACAAATAAAAGTAACTTAAACGGCAACGAAATCAGCACCGGCGGCAGCATCATCATCCCCATGCTGATCAGAATCGTGGAAATCACCACGTCGATAATCAGGAACGGCAGATAGATTTTGAACCCCATAATAAACGCCGTCTTCAGCTCGCTCAGCATGAACGCGGGGATCAAGGTGATTGTACTTACGTCGCCCCAGCTCTTTGGTTCGGGCTTGTGTGCAAGCAGTTGCATCATTCGCACATCTTCATCATTTCGATTGAGCTGGATCTGGCGAATCATAAAGTTCCGAATCGGCACCTGCGCGGCCTGCAACGCCTCACTCTGGTTTATCTTTCCATCCATATAGGGCTTCAGCGCCGTATCGTTCACCGCCTGCCAGGTCGGGCCCATGATCAGAAAGGTCATAAACAATGAGAGCCCGATCACAATCTGGTTAGGCGGCAATTGTTGCGTGCCGATCGCCTGGCGAAGCAGCGAAAGCACGATGATGATCCGCGTAAAGCTCGTCATCATCAGCAAAATCGCCGGTGCCAGCGACAAAACCGTCAACAGGATGATGATCTGCAACGCCGACGAAAACGTCTCTTTTTTTGTCAAATCCGGGATTTGTAGCGACGGCGCCGCCGCCGGATTCGCCAAACTGGGAACCGAGGGATTCGATTGAAGCGCCGGCAGCGGATTGTGCGATTCAGACGGGATATTACGCGTGATTTCCTGCCCCCGCGTTGAATTGGCCGGCAATACCACCAGCAACACGGCAAGTATCCATGCGCAGCAACCAAACCAGCGGCGAGAATCCATTCTCATGGCAAGTCCCTGGGCGTGGCGGACATCCTGTCCACCATTACATTTCAACACACATGCATCTCATTTAGTCACGTCGCTCGCGACGTGTTTACATATCACAACCGACACAACTAAATAATTACATTCATCTCTCACACCGACCGGCGAAACTGCGCCGACAACAACCGAACCTTATCCGCAAGCTCGTTAAACTCTTCATGCGCCTGACTGACCGCCGGGTCTTCCTCCGACGGCGAATCCTCCGCAGCCGGCTTTTCCATCTCCGGTTGTTTCTGTTTTTCCTCAAAATCAGTCCCGGCGCGATGGAACAGTGCGCCAAAACCCTTCATTGATTGCTGCGATCTCTCTTCCGTGAGTTGCGAAAACAGCCCCGCCACTTCTTCCGGATCGGTGATCTCGCTGATCGGGCTCATTTGCCCCGTGCTGTCCCCCACCACAACGATGCGTTTGCCAATCTGGATCATCAAAAATTGTTGCTTGGGAGAAATGGCCAGCCGCGACAGCACTTTCATCGTTCCGCTCGATCGAGGCACCGCCACATTGGGAAAATATTTCTTCCCCACCCACCGCAGCCCAAGAATCATCGTGATGACAATCCCCAGCGCCATCGCAACGCGCGTGAAATCCAATTGATCCGGCAATGAAACCGATGCAACGGGCTGCGTGGTGGATGCCGCCTCATTCGTCGCCGAATCACTCGCTCGCAGCGGCATTTTTTCGTATGGCCCCTGCGGAATGCTCGCCGGCTGCGTGGTTTGAGCAGCCGCCGCGGCGCATAAAAGCATCGCACTCGCCACCGCAATCAAACTAATCTCAAGCCGGCCCATTGTTTGCCCTATCCCATTCAAATCAAGGAAGGTCATCCTTCGCACCAGCGACGATCTCATTGACGCGCACGCAGAAATTATCGTTCAGCACCAGCACTTCGCCGCGCGCAACCAGCCGATCGTTCACAAACACATCCACCGGATCGCCCGCCAGCTTATCGAGCTCGACCACCGATCCCTCGCCCAGCTTGAGCACATCCTCAACCAACATGCGCGACCTCCCCAGCTCGATCTTCACGTTCAATTCCACATCGCGTAGCAGATCGATCGAAGAAACCTGCGCATCCTGTATCGCCTGCTGGAAATTCGGCAGTTCGAAGCTGGAAGTGTCGGGAAGCGCCGCCGCTGCATCCGCCGGCAACGTGGAAGGATCTTCAAAGTTCGCCTGCTTGAGCAGTTCGTCGATGGCCGCCTGGTCAAACGCTCCGTCGTCGGCAACGGCGGTTGCGGTTGCCGCACTGGCGCTTTCCGTCGCAGGCGCTTCGCCCGCGGGAAGCTCAACCGCCGCAGGTTCGGGTGGCGCGGCTTCGGCGGGCGGAGTGGCCGCAGCGCTGGCTTCAGTTGATGGAGTTTCAGTGGTCGCGGCGGGTTCGAGCGGATCGCTCGGCGGCGCGGGGGCTGGGTCTTCTGCCATGTCTCACCGTCCTTGGTGATTTAAGCCTGTGCGGGCATCCTGCCCGCAAGCGACATGGGCCAGAAATGCTAGTAGTCAGTTCTAAATGGAATGCATCGGGGCACCAGCACTTCATCAATCATGCCTTCGCCGATGATCTCATCCAACTGATACTTGATCTGTCTACGCAGCGTTTCAAGCCCAGGTTCGCTTCCGCCGGAAAGTTTTTCCGGATCGGATTGAGCTATGATCGTACGAATTCGGTCCTGAATCAAGGGCTCTTTATCGGTAATTGCATCTTCGAGCTGTTTTTGGAATTCGGCCTTGGTCACCGCGCAGATCTTCAAATCATACAGAAAGCTCGATCCACTCTTCTTATTGGGGGCTTTAAATTCGGTGACCTTGATGACAACCATTTTTTTCTTGTCGACGCTGGCGGCGGCCCCTTTCTCGCCTCCCTCG
>DATAPK010000331.1:0-5647 GCA_036265245.1 Tepidisphaeraceae bacterium
TCCAACTTCGCCGCCGACATCCGATACCCCGAACTCGCAATCATCGACCCCTCGCCCGCCGACCACAACAACGTCGCCGTCATCCCCGCCGCGATGCTCACCTCCGGCGCACAAATATCCGATCCCGCCCTTCCCTTCCCCGTCACCATCGATCGGCTCTATCACAATTCCGAAATCCTAGGCCCAGCACAAGCCCAGCAAGCCAACCTCTCCTCCGAACTCCAGCCCACCGCCGGCTCCATGTCCGGCGTCACGATGATCCAAATCCCCCAGGAGCGCGGCACCGACGCCGACAAATACGACATCCCCGGCGCCTTCGTCACCATCAAAGATTCTTCCGCAAAACCCCAAACCGTTTTGCTTACCTGCCAACCCGAATTCGACAACCCGCAAGACATCACCTTCAACGGCAAGCACTACCAAATCGCGTTGCGTTTCAAGCGATACTACAAGCCGTTCACAATGCATCTCTCGAAATTCACGCACGAGCTTTACACCGGTTCCGAGAAGCCAAAAGATTACGCCAGCCAGATCCAACTCACCGATCCCACCAACAACGTCGATCGCGAAGTCAAAATCTGGATGAACCACCCGTTCCGCTACGCCGGTGAAACTTTCTATCAATCCGGCTTCGACCAACTCCACGACCGCTTCACCATTCTCCAGGTCGTCCACAACCCCGCCTGGTTCTTCCCCTACCTCGCCTGCTCCATGGTCGCCCTCGGAATGCTAATCCACTTCGGCGCCATCCTCATCGCATTCCTACAAAGACAAAACGCAACAACATCTTCTAAAGCGACGAAATCCAAAACCAGCAGTGGCACTTCAGTGCCACTGTCTTCCCGTCCCTCCCTCTACCCCGCAATCCTCACAAGCTTCGCCATCCTCTACCTCTTCTCCCTCGCCACCCCCCCGCGCTCCTCCAACAACACCTTCGACCTCTCCTCCTTCGGCCGCCTCCCAATCTCCTACGAGGGTCGCGTCATGCCCCTCGACTCCCTCGCCCGCAACAACCTCCGCATCATCTCCGGCAAGGAAGAACTCCAAGTCGACAACCAAACCCAGCCCGCCACCTGGTGGCTTATCAACGTGATGGCCAAGCCCGAGCAAGCCGTCGATTACCCCGTCATCCTCATCGATCACCCTGAAATCGTCTCCCAGCTAGGCCTCGACCCCAACCGCCGCCGTTTCAGCGTCAAAGAAATCACCGCCAAGCCCGACGTCCTCGAGCAACAAGTCAAGCTCGCCCAATCCGTCGGTGCCAACTCTCGCGATCTCTACCAGCGCAAGGTGATGGAACTCGACCAGCACCTGGGTCTCTTCTTCCGCTTCGCCCAGGTCGAAAGCCTCTACCTCGCCCCGCCCCTCGTTCAAGGCATGGGTTGGCAACCTGTCGCCGACGCCCTCAAAGGCGCAGCCGATCAATCCAATCTCAATGAAGGCGTCCGCTCATTGCTTTCAATCCTCGACGCCTATCACGAAAACAAACCCGCCGACTTCAACTCCGCCGTCGCCGGCTACGAAAGCTTCCTCCAGATGCGCCTCCCCGACGCCATGTCCCACGTCGAGTTTGAAACCCTCTTCAACCGCATCGAACCCTTCATGGCCGCCATCTATCTCTATGTCTTCGTCTTCTTATTAATCTGCTTCTCCTGGCTCGGCTGGACGCAAACCCTCACCCGCAGCGCCTTCTGGATTCTTCTGGTTACTTTATCTTTCCACACCCTCGGTCTGATCGCCCGCATCTACATCGGCGGCCGACCGCCCGTCACCAACCTCTACTCCTCCGCCATCTTCATCGGTTGGGGCGTCGCCGTCATGTGCGTCTGCCTCGAACTCATTTACAAAAACGGCATCGGCACCCTCCTCGCCTCCGTCATCGGCTTCTGCACCCTCGTCATCGCCCAACACCTCGCCAATGTTTCCGAAAACGGCGATACCTTCGAGCTCATGCAAGCCGTCCTCGACACCAACTTCTGGCTCGCCACCCACGTCGTCGTCGTCACCCTCGGCTACGCCGCCACCTTCCTCGCCGGCTTCCTCGCCATCACCTACATCGCCGTCGGAACTACCACCAATCTTTTACGAAACGATGGTGGAAAGACTTTGTATCGAATGGTCTACGGCATCCTCTGCTTCGCCATGCTCTTCAGCTTCGTCGGAACCATCCTCGGCGGAATCTGGGCCGACCAATCCTGGGGCCGTTTCTGGGGCTGGGACCCAAAAGAAAACGGCGCCGTCCTCATCGTTCTCTGGAACGCCACCATCCTGCACGCCCGCTGGGGCGGCCTGGTCAAAGCCCGCGGCGTCATGAACATGGCCGTCTTCGGCAACATCGTCACCTCCTGGTCCTGGTTCGGCACCAACATGCTAGGCGTAGGACTGCATTCTTATGGCTTCATGGAAAAATCTGTCCCCGTCTTAGTCGGCTTCGTATTAGCAATGCTCCTAATCATCTCCATCGGCTCCCTCCCTCTGACGATCTGGCGCAGCTTCGCAACGAGCAAATCTTCCCGCTCAGAAGAAACGATTCCCCTCCCCAACAATTACGTCACCTCAAAATAGACTCTAAAAAAGGAACTAATCACCCATGACCAAACCCAAGGGAAATGTGCTAGGCGCAATCATCGGCGTACTGGTGGGCATCGTGTTCGGCACCATGGCCAGCCTCTTTCAACATGCTGATTTACTAATGAGCTATTTGTTTGGAGGACTAATCATAGGCGCCGCCCTCGGCTGGGCCGCCGGCGGATACATCGCCTCTGGCAAGGAGTAATCCGCGGTTAAATTTTTTAAGCATTTCAATACTTCCCACCCCATCAATCGCGTAAGATTATCCGCACGAACAAAGCGAAGAATTGCCCTTCGCAAGTGAATCCAAAGAACCACAGTTACACTGCATAGGAGCACCACATGGGAATCGGACCTTTCATAGGGATTGCAATTGCACTGACAGTCCGCAAATTTTGGTCGCTCGAGCGCTTCCGTTCCTCAACGCTTATGCTGGCTGCCGCATTATCGATTCTGGTTGGCTTAATGGTCGTCGGCATTTCCGCAGAAGTGGCTCGCGAGGAATATGGATTTGGAACCTTGATCGGCGGCCAACACGGACCCCGCATGCTTTTCCTTACAACGGCCATAGGTTTCGTCGGACTCCTACAACTCGCATTCGGCGTCTACGTATTGGCCACGCATCGCCAGCGTGCGTTACAGTCACCGCCCACCCCTGCATGAGCACAACATACCCTCGAATAGCCTCGCGCCATAAAAACTTTGATATGTGATTTGAAATCCGTGTGCCGAATAAAAGCGGCCGGCATCGACATGACAGGAGTGACGCACCCGTCAATGCCCGCGATTTCGGACGTCCCGCGAGCGTTAAAGCTTTAGCCTGAACGCTTCCGGCTAAAGCCTAAGCCGTTCCGGCTATA
This sequence comes from Tepidisphaeraceae bacterium, assembly GCA_036265245.1. GTDB lineage: Bacteria > Planctomycetota > Phycisphaerae > Tepidisphaerales > Tepidisphaeraceae > DATAPK01. Next base: position 3,432 of record DATAPK010000331.1, read on the forward strand.
GCCTGAGGGCTTCCAGCTATAGCCTGAGCCGTTCCGGCTAAAGCCTAAGCCGCGCAGGCTACAGCCTGAACGTTTCCGGCTGATCCCTCCTCGGCGCCGGCTAAAGCCTGGACAGCCGCGGCTACAGCCCGGACCGCGCCGGCTAATCCCTCGTCCGCTCCGGCTATAGCCCGAGCGCGCCCGGCTAATCCCTGAACCACTCCGGCTACAGCCCGAACACGGGAGGCTATCCCCCGCTTGCGGCTTGCTGTCTCCTTCTTCCATATCCCCATCCATGAACCGCAAGAATTGAGTAGTCGGGCACTGCGTACCTGTCAACAAACGACACTCTACCTCGTGTGAGACTGCTCAAAGTTCCATCTTCGCCGCTTGCGGCTTAGCGCATCCATCCCATCAAACCCCCAAGATTTCCGTGCAGCCCGCGAGATTGCTTGCGGCTCTCTCACATATGAATTTATCGGACCCCTCATCGCATCCATCGCCGCCGGTTTTTCTTTGACTGCCCGCATTGCGCTATTAACATAATGACAAGGGCAGACACTTTCTTTCGCAACGATTCTTACTGAGGGCTCACAAATGAAGTTGATGACCGGGGCGGTTTGTTGCCGCGCGATCAGAATGGTCGTGGTGGCATTTCCATTTTTGATGCTGAATGGTTGTTCTGTATGGATGGCGACTCATCAGGAGCCGCATCACGACTTGTCTGTTCTGAAACCGGGTCATTCGCGCAGCGAAGTTTTAGCTGAACTCGGAAAACCCGTCGACACAGAAATGCGCGACGGCCACCGCGTCGACGTCTACTCCTTCACCCAGGGCCAGGACGGACTCTTCAACGTCGGACGAGCCGTGGGCCATGGCGCCGCAGATGTCTTCACCTTCGGGCTTTGGGAAGTGGTTGGCACACCCACAGAAATGGTCTTACAGGGCGACAAAGTCGCCTTCGAAGTAACCTACGACGCCGACGACAAAGTCCAAAAAACGCAACCCTTAAACAAAAAAGCTCAATCAGGCTAAGGGTGATTGATGAACTTGCGCACGGGACATGCAAACGAAGATGCCGCGCCGCCCGCTTTCATATTCGGCGAGACGACTATACACCCCAAGCCGGCGCTCGAAACCTACAAGCGGCTAATCCAGGAACTTGGCAGCTAAAGAGCCGGAAATCCTTTTTTCATTGATGTCCGAAAACCGCCAGACATCCTCATTGACTCGATCTATAGTCTCGGCATGGATTTCGATCCTTCAGTTTGTTACCGAGCGCTGCTGGCGCGGGATGCCCGTTACGATGGGCGATTCTTCACATGCGTCAAAACCACCGGCATTTATTGTCGGCCCATCTGTCCGGCGCGGCCGCCAAAGCTCGAAAACTGCACCTTCGTGCCCACCGCCGCCGCCGCACAAGCCGCGGGGTTTCGGCCCTGTCTGCGATGCCGCCCGGAAAGCTCGCCCGATCTGGATGCCTGGCGAGGCACGTCGGCGACCGTATCGCGAGCATTGAAAATGATTGAGACCGGAGCGCTCGACGACGGCGATATTGCATCGCTGGCTGACCGACTGGAAATCGGCGAGCGCCAACTCCGGCGGCTCTTCCGCCAGCACGTCGGCGCCAATCCAATCAGCGTTGCCCAGACGCGCCGCGTCTTGCTGGCCAAACAACTGATCCACCAGACGGATCTTTCCATGATCGAAGTCGCCCTGGCCAGCGGCTTCGGCAGCGTACGGCGTTTCAATGAGACATTTCAACAACTTTACCACCGTCCGCCAAGCGAACTTCGGCGGCGTGCGATCATGACCTCTCCCTCGCCGGAAATCTCGCTCCTGCTCCCGTATCGTCCTCCGTACAACTGGCCGGCGATGCTCCGCTTCCTCGAAGCGAGAGCGATCGAAGGCGTTGAGGTTGTCGCAAGCAATACATACAGTCGCGTCATAGAACTTGGTGGTGAACTTGAGGGCGTGACGGGTTCGATTCATGTCGCCCATGAACCGGAACATTCCGCCCTGCGCGTGATCGTGCGATTTCCTAAACTCAATGCACTGCCGACCATCATCGCGAGAATCCGCCGAATGTTTGACCTCAGCGCCGAGCCCGTGGCGATCGAATCGGCGTTATCGTCTGATCCGCTTCTCGCGCCGCTCGTTAAGGCTCGGCCCGGATTGCGCGTGCCCGGCGCGTGGGATCCGTTTGAGATCGCCGTGCGTGCGGTTCTCGGTCAACA
>DATAPK010000332.1:0-3352 GCA_036265245.1 Tepidisphaeraceae bacterium
GGGAGTGGAAGGATGGGGATAAGGTTGAGCTGACGATGCCGATGGCGTTGCATCTGTATCGGCCGAAGGATGTGACGGACAGCGTGGCGATATTGGATGGGCCGATTGTGCTGGCGGGGGAGTTGGGGACGGTGGGGATGCCGGCGTCGGATCAGGGTGGGGATCAGACGAAGTTTAACAAGATGCAGTCGCCGGAGGTTCCGACGCTGGCGCCGAATACGACGGACCCGAGCGCGTGGTTGCAGCCGGTGGAGGGGAAGGCGCTAACGTTTAATACGGGGAGTGCGGCAAAGCCGAATGCGGTGGAGTTGAAGCCGCTGTATGAGCTGCATCATCAGAGGTATACGGTTTATTGGAAGATGGAAGGGCAGTGAGGGGATTCATTTTGGATTTTGGATTGAAGAATTGGGAGGGGGAGGTTTTTGGTTCGCGAAGCCGCAAGCGGCGAGGGGGTTAGGTGATCGACTCGATTCGTAAGCCGGGTTCCCAGCGGTGGCCGTTGCGATAGGCGGCGAGGGGCATGGGGCGTTTGCCTTCGGGTTGGAGTTCGATGATTTCGAGGCTTCCAGTCTGTGTCGCGATGGCGAGGTTTGAGTCGATTGATCCTGGGTTTTGGGAGGATGATTGGATCGCACGTGCGCGAACCAGGGTGATGCGGGCTAATTCTGTTTGTCCGTCGAGGAGGCGCACGCGGCAGCCGGGCCAGGGGTAGAGGCCGCGGATTTTTTGGGCGAGCTCTTTGGCGGGGAGATTCCAGTCTAACCTGGTGGTGTCGCGGGACATTTTGGGGGCGAGGGTTGCGAGGGATTCGTTCTGGGGTTGCTCTTTCGCGACGCTGGCGGCGAGGGAATCTAATACGGATAGCATGAGCGGGGCGCCGTCGATGGCGAGGCGATCGTGGAGTTCGCCGGCGGTTTCTAGTTCTCCGATTTCTAACTTGGATTGGGCGAGGATTTCGCCGGCGTCCATTTTTTTGGCGAGGCGGATGATGGAATTTCCGGCGATGGTTTCGCCGGCGAGGATGGCGGCGTTGATGGGGGCGGCGCCGCGATATTTTGGGAGAAGGGATGCGTGAAGATTTATGCTGCCGAATTTTGGGTGATGGACGACTGGGTCGGCGATTTTTTGGCCGAAGGCGATGACGACCATTACGTCGGCGGCGGGTAGTTTTTCGGCGTTGATGTTTTGTGTGGGGATCAGGGGGAGTTTTTCGTTGAGGGCGTATTGGCCGATGGGGGTTGGGGTGAGTTTTCGACCACGGCCGGCGGGGCGGTCGGGTTGGGTGAAGATTTGGAGGATTTCGTGGTTGGCGGCGCGGAGGGCGCGGAGGGTGGGGAGGCCGAATTCACCGCTGCCGGCGAAGATGATTTTTAGGGGGTTGGACATGGAAATGTCTAGGCCCAAAACGGGGAACCCCACGCATGCGTGGGGCTATATGACTGAACACGGACACGAATCGTTATTGTTTCTTTTTATTTTCTGCGTATGTCTCTTCCAGTTCCTTCAATGTCTTCTTCGCGGCCATCTTCGCCAATGCGCCCATGCGGTCGATGATCATGGTGCCGTTGAGGTGGTCGAACTCGTGTTGCCAGATTCTCGCGATGTAGCCGGATTGGGTGTCGGAGAAGGGTTCGCCTCGCAAATTTTGGGCGTCGATGCGCATGGTTTTGGTGCGCATGATCTTGGCGTTGATTTCGGGGAGGCTGAGGCAGCCTTCTTCGCCTTCCTCGTCTCCCCCATCGGGTTCGGAGAGGATGGGGTTGACGTAGATGCGGTCATCGCCGGGCTCGCCGGTGGGGTTGGCGACGAAGAGGCGGATGTTTTCGCCGACCTGCGGAGCGGCTAAGCCCACGCCCTTGCTGGCACGCATCAACTCAAACATCTTGGCAACCAGCGCCGCCAGACGGTCGTCAAACGCGGTGATCGTTTCGCTCACCTTGCGAAGGCGGGGGTCGGGATAATGGATAATTTGGAGGTCTTCAAACATCGTATTATCAGATGACGGCAGGGCGCATACGTGCCTAGAATTCCTATACTTATTGCCATTCAAACATTAGATCAATTGGTTGACAGGTTCAACGGGTCTGGATTACAGTCGCCGCGGAGTGGGGTCGAATAGGAATTGATCGTGGCTGCAACACCCGAAGGATATAACGAAATACCCGAGGAAGAGCAGAAGAAGGCGACCGCCTTTTTTGCCAAGGGACACACGCTGGGCGGCACCGGCCAGTACGATTACGCCATCGAAATGTACATCCAGGGGCTGACCATCGACCCCGAAGCGGTCAATGCACACCAGGCCCTTCGCGAAATCTCCATGCGCCGTAAAGCCAGTGGCGGCAAGCCGATGGGAATGAGAGAGAAGTGGGCTCTGAAGAAGGGGGATGACAAGCAGAACATGCTCAACGCCGAGAAGATGCTGGCATTTGACCCCGGCAACACCGACAACATGCTGACGGTTCTGGAGAGCGCCCAAAAAGCGGGGTTTTACGACACTGTGATGTGGATCGGGCCGATGTTGTTGCGGGCGAATATCGATTCACCCAAGCCGGATTTTAATAAGTACATCAAGCTGAAAAATGCCTACATGAAGATTGGCCGCTACGACAAGGCCAACGAGGCGATCAAATACGCCGTCGCGATGAAGCCGGATGATGCCGACCTGAACCGCGACGCCCGTGATCTCGCCGCCACCGATGCGATGAAGCAGGGCGGCTACGACAAGGGTGGCAGCTTCCGCGACAGCGTGCGCGACATGGCCAGGCAAAAAGAGCTGATGACGCAGGACACCGACGTCCGCACGATGGATGTGCTGGCCCAGCAGATCACGCAGGCGGAGGCGGAATACAAAGCCGACCCGAACGACTCCAGCAAGCTTGAGAAACTCGTCGATCGGCTCACCAAAACCGATCAGGCCGAGTATGAAAACAAAGCTATCGACCTGCTGGATGCGATGTACGACAACACCAAGGCGTATCGATTCCGCTACCGCAGCCACAAGATCAAGATGATGCAGCTGGCGCGCATGGAGCGAGGCCTGCGGCAGAAAGCCCAGACCAATCCCAGCGATCAGGCCGCCCTCAAGGATTATCAGGACTTCATGAAGGATCGTTATGCTCAGGAAGCCCATATCTACCAGGAGGCTGCCGAGAATTATCCCACCGACATGGAAATGCGGTTCAATCTCGGTGACCGGCTCTTTTTGCTGGGCCGATATGACGAGGCGATCCCGATTTTCCAGCAGGCCCGCAATGACCCCAAATTCAAGGTGGCTGCGACCGTGGGGCTGGGCAGGTCGTTTCTCGACGCAGGGTTTGTGGATGAAGCGATCGAGACACTGAAGGATCTGATC
>DATAPK010000333.1:0-8371 GCA_036265245.1 Tepidisphaeraceae bacterium
CAACATGCCTAAGCGACCCTGGCCCCAGGCGTAATACGCCCCGCCACACCAAGCGATCAAAAAGAGCAGTGTGCAGATCGTGTGCGCGGTGACCACACCGATCCTTCCGCTGGGGAGCGGACGATGGGATGCCAGTTGTTGATCGCGGCGGCGATCGATGATGTCGTTGAGACTCATGCCGAAGCCATAAAGCCCGATCGACATGATGATGATCGCGGCCATGCGCTTCGGATCGACAAACTTGGTGTATCCCACGGAGCTGAGCCTGGCTTGGAATTCGGCCCAGAGCAGCATCGCGCAGACGCTGTTGGAGATGGCAGTGAAAACGAGCGCCATGCGCGTCAGTTGCAGAATCGAAAGCAGGCGTTGAGAAAGAGGCGCGGGCATGAGTGAAGGATATGGGATGGAGGTTGGAAGATCGAGGGAAGAAGCGTGAGGATTGACGATTGAAACTTGAAATAACGCGATAAAAGTTTTTCAAGTTTCAATCATCAATCCTCATAATGACTTGTTCGGGGACGATCATCGTCTAAACTGCGATGAATGAGCACCCACGCCCCGGCGTTCAAACCTGGCGATGTGCCTGCGAATGCGAGAATCGCAATCGTCGCGGCGCGGTTTAATGCGCACATTGTCGATGAATTGCTTGCGGGATGCCTGCGCCGATTCAAGGCGATGGGAATTGGAGAAGATCGCATCAATGTGCATCGCGTGCCGGGGGCGTTTGAGTTGCCGGTGGCGGCGAAGGCACTGGCGGAGACAGAGAAGTTTGCGGCAGTGATTTGCCTGGGGTGCGTGATTCGCGGGGATACACCTCATTTTGAATATGTTGCGGGTGAAGCGGCATGGGGAATTCAACAAGTGGCGATCGAGCAGTCTTTGCCTGTTATTTTCGGAGTATTAACAACCAATACCGAAGAACAGGCGCTGGCGAGATGTGGCGGCGCGCATGGACATGCGGGTGAGCGCGCGGCGGAGGCGGCGGCGGAAATGATCGTACTCTTTCGCCAAATTAACGGCTAAAGATCGCGCTCTGAACCGATAAAGATTCAACGGGAATCGTCGCTTCATCATCCGGCGGCGTCCTTCAAGCGGACAGCAAACAAGAAAAGGACAAAGATGCGCTTTATTCGCCAAGCTGAGATTGAATCTCTTGAATCTCGACGCCTGCTGACCGTGCTGACGTTCGATCCGGACGGCATTGACGGCAACGTGCTGCCGGTGGCGTATGGCGACCGCGTGGTGGCTGCGAGCCAGAATAATTTCGACTATGGCACGGCCGGCGGAACGACGCAGAATGTAACCGTGGGCTACGGCACGGCGCCTGGCAACGTTCATCAGCAGCGCGATGGGTATGGCGATCTGCACAATATCGTCCATGCGGACGATTCGGCGGGCGGATTGCTCGACATCACATTGAGCGCGGATTTGGGGTTTCAGGCCAGTGTTTCGTCGCTCGACCTTGTCACCGCATTGAACACGAATCAGACAATCAAAGCGATCCAGGTGTATGACGGCGGAAGCAATCTGCTTTTCCATCAGAACAACGTCGCGATCAACACGGGGACGCATGCGCACATTTCGTTTCCTTCGTTGAATTCTCGCGTGTTGCGCATTCGCATCGACGCGAGCAATCTGGGCGCGAACGGCGATCAGATTGGGGTGGACAATATTCAGTTTGGCCAAGTGAGCGGCGCCAGCACGGTTGGCGATGGGTATGCAGATGTGGTGGAAGGTTTTCACGACAGCGGCACGGGAGGAATCGCCGGGCCTTATGGTGGGAACACCGACAATCAGGGGAGCGCGCCGGTGAGTCTGGGTGTGGTTCTGGGCGGGGATGCGGATACGAATAGTTATCTTTCGCTGCCGACGGGATCGAATGTGGTCGTGGGGTTCAGCGATGAGACGATCGTCGATGGGCCTGGCGATGATCTGGCGGTGAAAGAGTTGGTTGATACGGGCGAGCAAGCGAACGTGTACGTTTCCAGCAATTACAAAGACTTTACTTTCCTTGGCCTGGCCAAGGCGGGCAGGACGAACAAATTTGATCTGGCGAGCATTCATTACACGGATGTGGTGCGGGCGGTGAAGGTGGAAGGGCTGGATGCGAATGGCGGATCGCCGGGGTTTGATTTGGTGAATGTGCAGGCGGAGGCGGGGGCGATGCGGAGTGAGACGTATCGTTATCCGATTGGCGACGGCGTGAGCGTGCCTGGGATTGCGAAGGCGTTTGGCAGCGGCAGCGGATATCTCGCGCAGGATTTCGCGACGCCTGCGGGGAAAAGCGTCTTTCCGTTCATGTGGGGAACCGTGGGCGCGGTGGGATCGAGCAGCGAATTGGGGAATTACATCCTCGTCGCCCATCGCCTGCCCGATGGGACGATGCTTCAATCACTGTATGGGCATCTTTCTGCTGTCTCGGTCAGGGTTGGCGATGCGGTGACGACCTCGACCAAGCTCGGCCTGACGGGAATGAGCGTGCAGAATCCAACGGGCGTGCTGACATTCCAGATTTTCCAGGGAGAAACTTCGCAAGCGATTGGATTGAACAGCGGCACGGGGTTTTCATCTAACAATACAAGCTTCAGCGTCGGTGAGAATGTTTATACTGTTTTTAATCCGAGCAACTTTATTGCAACCAGCGGCCCATTGAGTATTGGATTTGAGAATCTTTCCAGCGGCGGCGGGTTGAGTGTTGCGGGGACGAACAATGACGATCATCTTGATCTGTCGGCCATCTCAGGATTGCTTTCGATCTCCTTGAATGGCATCACACGCGCGGCCGATCTGTCGACCGTCAAAAGCATCACGATCACATTACGTGCGGGTGACGATCGTGCGACGATCGGTAGCGGAATCATCGGAGCTTATGTTGACGGCGGCGTGGGGAATGACAATCTGAGCGGCGGCGACGGGAAGGACACGCTCACCGGCGGCGCGGGGAAGAACACGCTGCTTGGCAACGGCGGCGATGACCGACTGAATGGTTCGGGCTCGCGCGATTCCATCTCCGGCGGCGATGGCGCCGATCGTCTTTATGGAAATGATGGCGACGATTCGCTCGACGGGGGGACGGGCGTCGATCGGCTCTTCGGCGGCAATGGGAATGATTTCCTTTTTGGCGGAAGCTCCAACGACAAACTTTACGGCGAAGCCGGCGACGACACCCTTTCCGGCGGGAACCAAAACGATTCGATCGACGGCGGCAGCGGAAATGACCTTCTGATCGGCGGCGATGGGATCGACACCTTCCACGGCAACGCGGGCAACGACATCATCAGCGCGTTCGATCATCTGGCTGACTCTATCGACGGCGGCTCGGGCACGGATCAGGCGCGCATCGACAACATCGACGCAACTACCAGTGTTGAAACGGTTGTGTGAGGGTTCAATTGTGACATGGGCCTTTGGCCCATGCAGAAATTGCGAGCGATAAAGACGGCGCCTTTGCCTGTTTCAGGTCGCCCGCACTGGCCAGACGCCGGTGTCACATATGTGTAATCAATTCACTTCTGTGGCGTCTTTTGTTAAGTCGATAACCTTATAAAAATCTCAGTAATTCCCCCATACACCACCTCGTTGGGTGTGCCTAAAGTTAGTGACCAATGTTGTTAGAACCCCTTGAAAATCGGAAGCTTCTTGCGAGCGTGACCATTCTCACACATGGGCAAAGCGGCAACATCACCGGATGGATTGCGGCCGCTGCTGATGCGATTCAGAAGCGCGACGGCGGAACGGCGGCGGCTTCGGAATATGTGATGGATGTCGATCAATCGGGCGGCGATTTGAAGGTTACATCCTTCAAGCTGGAATCCGGCAACAAGCCGCTGGATCAGACGACTGGCGGCGATGCGATCATCAAGTTGGATTGGTCGAACGTCAGCAATGGAACGGTTTTCACGGACGAAGTGGCCGGCGTGGTGGCGAATTATCTTTTGACGCAGCACACCGGCGTGCCGGATTTCACCGCCCTGCCGTTTCATCTGATCGGCCATAGCCGCGGCGCTTCGTTGATGGTTTCGCTTTCCTACGATCTGGGCCAGCGCGGAATCTGGGTGGATCAGGTGACCAACCTCGACCCGCATCCGATCAGCGTGAGCATCCCGATCCTGGGCCACTTCGGCGATCCGAAGATGGCGACGTATTCCAACACGATTTTCTCCGACACATATTACCGCACCGGCGGCAGCGACATCATCGATCCACATGGGCAGGCGGTGGATGGATCGTTTAACCTCGATCTCAATGATTCGGTGCAGAAGAAATTTCTGATCTCGGCCCACCTTGCAGTAACCGGCTATTACCACGGCACGATCGATCTGAACGCGGTGGAGAATAATGATTCGGTGATTTTTGATTCGTGGTATGACCATTCCGCGGCCAAGCCGCCACGCGATGCGACAGGATTTTATTACAGCGAGATGGTGGGCGGCGTGCGGCCGGTTTCAGGCGTGGGCGCGGCGTTCGGCGGCACTGCGGAACGATCCTCTATCAAAACCAAAGGCACGCAGTGGGCGAATATCATCAACGCCCGCGTCGTCGGCACGACGACCATCGGCGTGGATCAGCCGATCACGCTGAAGGCGGTTTACAACGATGCCGACAGCACCGCGAAGGTAACGTGGTTTCTGGATAAAGATCAAAACCCACTGAACGGGAATACGGCGAAGGTATTTGCGACGCAGAAGGTTGCTGAATCGAGCGACCCCAGCGGCGTGACGCTGAACACGGTTGCGTCGGGCATCGCAACGGGCACTTATTTCCTTGGCGCGAAGATTTTCGATGCCGATGGACACGTGCGGTATGTCTACAACATCAACAAGCTGAGCGTGGAGAAGGCAGATTTTGCGAGCTTTAAGAATGGCGTGGTTTCGGTTGCCGGCACGGGCGCGGCCGACAATATCGTGGTCGCTCGCGACGGCAGCGGCGCTTCTTCCGTGCTGCATATCACCCGCAATGGACTCACGCAGACGCTCGATGCATCTGATGTGACGCTAGTCAGTGTTAATGCGGGTGAGGGGAATGACACGGTTGTGGCTGAATCCGGTTCTCCGAACCTCTATGCGTTGGGCGGCGCGGGCAACGACATTCTGGTCGGTGCCGAAGGAAACGATACTTTGACGGGTAGTGGCGGAAACGATCGGCTCTCTGGCAATGACGGCAACGATTTGCTGAATGGTTTAAGCGGACGAGACCTGATTTCGGGCGGAAACGGAAATGATCGCCTGTTTGGCGACGCCGGCAATGACAACCTCGACGCCGGCGCGGGGAACGACCACCTGGAAGGCGGCAGCGGCAACGACAACCTCACCGGCGGCACGGGAAATGACACGACCATCGGCAATGCCGGCAACGACACGATCATCGCCAATGATGGTCAGGCGGACTCTATCGATGCGGGATCGGGCACGGACAAAGGCCTGGTCGATGACATCGATACGAGCGTCAGCATAGAAACGGTTCTGTAGCGTCAATCTCCAATCAGAATTCGATCGCTTCTACAAACGAAACCGCCCTCGACATCTCGCGATGTCGAGGGCGGTAAAATTTTCAATATGAATCAATCGACTACTTCGAGTGACCGTTCTGGTATTCGTAGTAGGTCTTGATGTTGCGGCCATAGTAACCGCCGCCTTGCGAGCGGACGGCGTTAAGGATGATGCCCAGATGCTCGGCCTTGAGTTGCCGGAGGGAATCCCGCATGCGTTGCAGCAGGCCACGGCTATTGGCGCGGGCACGGACAACGGTCACCACGCCATCAACACGCGGGGCCAGGGCCACCGTCTCGGAGACGAAGAGCAAAGGGCCGGAATCGAAGATCACGTGGTCGTATTCTTCGAGGGCCTTATCGATGAAGTCGATGAGAAGCTGGCTTTCCATGAGCTCGGTGGGATTGGCAGGCTTGGGGCCTGTCGGAATCACATCGAGATTCATGACGCTGGTCTGGTGAACAGCGGTCTCGAAGTTTTCCGGCGCAGCCAAGGCCGTGCTGAAGCCGAGATCGTTGCCGACGTTGAAAATCTTTTGAAGTTGCGGACGACGGAAATTGGCATCGACGAGAAGGATTCGCCGGCCATTGAGCGCCAGGCCTGCGGCCAGATTGGTGGCTACGGTGCTCTTGCCGTCGCCGGGGCCCGGGCTGGTGACCAGCAGCGAGCGCGTCGTCTCCAGCGATGAAGCGTGCTGCAAGCGCGTGCGCACCTGGCGGAATTGCTCCGCCATGATCGACGTAGGCGCTTGGGAGATCACCAGCGGCAGCGGCACATTGGCCACCTGCGGATCATCATCCTCGTGCGGGATCATGCCGAGTAACGTCATCTGGCCGACGCGAGTGATATCACGCGGCGAGCGAACGGTCTGATCCATCAACTCACGGGCGAATGCAATCGCAAGACTCAGGATAAGCCCGAGGGCTGCCCCTGCGGGCAGGAAGATCACGAGCTTGGGGAAGCTGGGCGTGTCAGGACGCAGCGGGTGCTGAGCCCATTGAATGGTCGCCAGATCCTTGCCGCGCGTTTCTTCGTCGGCATCTTCAAGCTGCTTGTCGATCGTCTGAAGCTGCGTGGTGATGACTTCCTGATCCTGCTTGGCCTGATAAAACTGGAACAACTTGAAATCAAGCTGGCCGAGGGCGGCTTTGCTGTCTTCCATCTTCTGCGTGGCCGCATCCAGGGTCATTTGGGCGGCCTGCTGCGCCTGCTCCAGCTTGTTCGTCAGGTCGGCACGAATCAGCACGCGACGTTCGGCCTCGGCGTCATCCAACTGCTTCTGATACATGGCCAGATTATGCTGGGCCGATTGGAAGCGGGGGTTATTTTCACCTACATCCATCCCGCTAATCTGGGCCTGCAAAGCATCGACGTCGTCGCGCAATGTCTGGATCCGGTGATCTTCCTGAATCTTCTCTTCAACTTCGGGTGGATCCTCACCGGCGGTCAGACGCGACTTGACCGTATCCAGTTGTGATTTGGCTTCGTTCAACTGGTAGCGGGCGGTCTTCTGCTCTTCCGCATAGGCCATCAACTGCATGTCGCGCGGGCTGGTGTGATTGGCCATCGTATTGAGACCTTCAGCATTGAGTTCTTCCTGAAGGTGGGCGATCTGATCCTGCCGCTGATTGTTTTTCAACTGCAAGGCGCTCTTGGTGACGGCCAAATCGCCGGTGCGCTCGCTGAGCACTTCGGCACGGAATTTATTCTGATCCTGAAGATGCTGCTCGATCACCTCTTCGATAATCGTGTCGCAATCCTGGGGGTTGCTATAGGTAAAATTGACTTCGATCAGCTTGGTTTCCGGGGAGGGAGTGATGCTCAGTTTATCGGAAAGGTCATCCTTGGCGGCGGCGATGTCCGGCGCTTCGATGCCGTCGGCATTGACGCGCATGAATTGCTTGAACCAGGTCGTGTCACGGACGGCCGGCCGATTCAAGACTTCACTGAAAAGCGTTTCCGTATGGAGCAACCGGGCCTGCGACTTGAGCTCGACCACCAGCGAGGACATATCCAGCATGGTCTCGCCCCCACCTTCGGCGACGCCTCGGGTACGTCTTTCAGCGATCTGTACCAGGCCGGTTGCGGTATAGCGGGAATAGTGCTTGGCAAGATACCAATTGGCGGCAAAACCGAGGCCCCCACCGATTATCAGTGAAAAAATAATCAGGGGAATGTGAGCGCGGAGGACGCGCCAGACGTCGCCTGCGGTCATGCCCACGGCTGGTGGAGCGCTTGCAGCCATCGTTCCAGGGACGGCCAAAGCACCACCGCCCGCCGGGCGGGGCAAACGAACACTGGTCGTCTGAGGTAATGTCGTCATGTAAAAACTCCTGCCGGAAGACAGTCCTAGGTTGTTATTTTACACCGAAATCAGCCGGATGCGTCCAACATGACATTTTCCGGGCTTTTTCGCTGCTGCTCCGATAATAGCCTTTCACACGCACCATGCGCCATCCGGCGGCAAGTTGCTTACCGGACTTTTAGCTGCCTCGATTTCCTTTGAGCTTTTTCAACTGGCTTTGGGCATCCAGAATGCTCTGCTGAAGCGTGTTGTCAAATACCTGATCGTTCTTAAGTGCTTCGCTATAAAGGTCCATGGCCTTATCGAGATATTTCTGGGCTTCGATCGCGTTTCCCTTGGCCAAATAGGCTTTACCGAGGTGATACGCCGTATCGGGGATTTCGTCGGCTTTCCAGGCATCTAAAAGGACGTTGATGCCCATATCAATATTTCGCGAATCATTGGTTTGCACCAGACTCCAGCCGTAGGTGTCGGCAACACGCGACTCAAAGGCGTGGGCCTGCTGCATCAGATCGTAAGCTCGGTGGCCATAGTCCAATGCGTCGGAAGCGCTCACGGCCGGATTGCATGCAAGATT
>DATAPK010000334.1:0-4690 GCA_036265245.1 Tepidisphaeraceae bacterium
CCGGGGAATTGCATGATCGTTTTGATGTAGCGCGAAGCGATGGGGATCGCGCGATGAATCTATGGATGGCGCCACAGGATGGCCGGACGATATTTGCCGTCGATGCACCAACAGATCACGCAACTCGCGTGAAAGAACCCAAACCCATGCCATGCGTCATTGCCCGTCATCAGGGGCCGACATGGGATGAGCCATTTATCGCGGTCTTCGAGCCGGCGATGGGGAAAAACGCGTCGGCGATCGCGCGAGTGCAGCGCATGAAGACCGATGCGATCGGCCTTGTTGCGTGCACTATCGACGAGCGCGATGGTTCCACAATCTGCGTTGTCGAGGATACTCAGGCCGATCGCAAACGAGCAGACCTCGCGGGTATTTCATTCGCCGGCCACTTCGGCATCGCGATTCGAAAGGGTGATGCGGTCAGCGAACTATATCTGGGCGACGGCAGGACGATCGGCGATAAAACGGTGAGAATCGAAGCAGATCAACCAGTCAACGCCACGCTGTATCGAGTCGGATCAAGCTGGCACTATTCGTCATCCGGGCCGATTCACTTGCACCTGTCATCCGGCGGCAGTGACCACACGGTCGAACTCAAATCCGCACGCGATCAGGTGGTCGATTGACGGCGTTGGCCAACAACGGTCATCATTTTCCTCCGGATGGAGGGTTCCAACCGGTGACAGATACCTGATCCATCATGACGGTCGTGGTCGCCGAAGCATTCGGCGATACAAGTCGGGAACACGCGCCGATGCCGACCAGAAGGTGACTTTTTAATCCGGCATCCGTCGATCCAATTCGCATCCACTCTTTGCCGTCGGTTGAGAAGGACGCGGTAAATGTCTTTCCAGCGCGCGTCAATCGCAGCCAGCAAGGCTGCAATAAACGACCTTGAGTTACAGTGGGAGCATCAAGGGGTTGTGTTGCAATCTCCGCGGATCCCGCTCCAGTTGTCGGGCGTGTGAGAAGTGTCGTTGCCCATCGCCCTCTATCGGCGCGCTGAATCAGGCAGGCGATCTGCGCCGAATCGGCGTCTGTTGTTTCGCGCATCAACAATCCAAATTGCAAATGCTGAGAGCTAACCTGCGGCACGTGCCGGACGGTGATTGCGCCGTCTCCATCCAGAGGCAAATACGCAAACTGAAGTTGATCGCTGGTTCCCCCGATGGCTGATCCGCCACCTTCCACGGTGAACACCCGGCCGTCAAATTGAGTCCATCCCGGCGGCACTGGGTGACCGATGTCCTGTTGCTTCCATGGCGTTGGAAGTCCAGCGCAGGCGCTGGTTTCATAGGCGTCTGCGCTTTCACCGGATGCATTGGTCGCCGATGCAACATAGTAATAAACCTGCCCCGGCTTCACCGCTTTATCGGTATAGGTCGAACCTTTGACATCTTTGGCAACTACTGAATATGGCCCGCCGCGCGTGTCTGCTCGCTTCACGGTATAACTGACTGCATCCACCGATTCGATCCAGGTGAGTTTGATGCCGTCGGCGTCGCCATGTGCGACAATCGCGCCGGGCGCTGCTGGCACACCGAAGGAAGACTTATGCGCCTCCGCGTTCTTGGGACGCGTAAAAAGCAGTGTGCCGAAACCAATATGGTCTGCGCCATTGATCCCTTGTGGCCCTCTCACGCCCTGTCCTTCCGGCCGAATCTCTTTCGCCGCCTTCTCGGTGTGCGGTGCGGGCATGCCCATCCGGTTTGCATAGTGATTGTAAACCTCCTCGTAAACCGCGCGATAATCGCCGGGCGCTGAAGGCCGAAAATAGTGGCTGTCTCCGGTGCGATCCATCCACTCCACAAATGGCGTCCCCTCGCCGCCGTTGTGTGCTGCGGTGTACTCGAAACCCTTGAGCAGGCGGTTGTCCGCATATCCGTACAGATTCAATCCCTGATTCCACGCCACTTCAGAGGCATCGGCCAGATGTGCCATCCCCAACTGGCTGTGCTGGCTGTCGCGCCCGGTCTCCTGGCATTCGCCGGCTTCGTTGATGACGTAATAGGTCAGCCGGCCGTTTCCCGCGCCGTTCACGTAATATCGCAGCCCTCGTTCGTATATATCACGATCGTTGCAGAACACGCCGATCGCCATCACGGTCTTGATCGCCGCTGTGTCCCAGTTTCCATTGGCGAATGGAGAGAAATCCTGGATGACAGGATAAACGGCCTCCTTAAAGCATTTCTCGGTTTGCTTGATGTCGGCGTCCGACCATCCGGCGTCGGAATGCCGGATGATCTCGGCGGCGCAGACCATCTTGAACGGCCCCAGGCCCGCGCCGAGTACCGCATCGCGACCGCCGATGGTCTTGAGCGTCGAGGACCACGCATTGAGAATCTGCTTCGACTTTTCCGCGTAGGCTTTGTCACCCGTGATGCACCACATGATCGCGCATTGATAGGCTGCGTTTGCATCCGCGTCATAAATGCCCTGGGCCGGGCCTGTCCATCCTTGGCCACGGCCAACGGATTCGCGGGGCCCTTTCATCGTGTAGTTCGCCTGCGATTCCACGTGTTTGGCAAAGGCTTCATATCCCGAATAGATCGGCTCTTCCTTCGCTGCAACGGCCGCCTTCATTCGCGCCAAATCGTCTTTGCTGTTGAGCAAGCCGGGATGCACAAACTTAAACTCCGCCGCTCTTGCGGCACCGCCTGCGCATAAGAGCAGAATGCCGACCAAGATATTCACGCATCGTTGCCGTAGGTTATTCATGCTCAACATTCCTGTTTGGGCTCAGATTTTTCTGCTTCGATTGGTCGATCACTTTATATCTTCTTTCAAGATCATGAAGTGTCGTTCCATGGGCTCAGCGGTTTCCAGCGTTTTCGCGAAAAACCCAATCACTGAGATCAGCTCAAACACCGCATTATGTCCTCCTGACGCACGCGATGTGTTATTTGCTGACGACGGCCACTTCAGGTGTGAATCCGACGGGTTGCGCCGCCAGATCGATAGCGTTGATTGGCTTCTTGCGAGACCGCCAGTACAGAATGGCGCCAATCGTGAAGATCGCGCCGCCGCATCCGACGAAACAAGCTCGCCCGCGCGTCGAGTTGGGGATCAAAATGAGCAACAGAATGAAAGCGCCGTAGATGAGACAGAGCAGGCCCATCAGCCTATAGAGCACTTCGTCATGGTTCTCAATGCCTTCGGCCTTGGCGTCGATTGGCGTGCGCATGTTCTGAAAAAACTGCTCAACGCTCGCGCGGTGCGCGGCCGAGCTACGTTCATAAAAGAGGCTTGTGAAAAAATACCAGGTTGTGCCCAGGACCACCGTCCCCAGTGTCGTGAGTGCCAGCAGAAAATCGGTGCGCTCATGATCACTCAGCGGCGCGGTCGACCCCCAAACGTGCTGGAACAGCTCGGGATTGATGAACCATTTGACAGTCATTGCCCAGCCCAGGCCGACCAATGCCGTCGTCCACGCGGACCATGCGGGAGTGCGCTTGTAGAATATGCCGTAGATGAGCGGCAACGCCATCGGCACGAGTAGGCCGCCGGCGATCAGATTGGTCAGGTCGAACAGACCGACCGTGCGAAGCTGATTCACCAGCAATGCGATTCCGATGATGAGAATTCCGAACAGGAGAGTCGAAATCTTCCCGATGACTAACAACCGCTTTTCTGAGGCGTGAGGACGAATTAGCGGAAGATAAAAGCTACGGACGAAAATGCCGACGCCTTTATTCAGACCGGCGTCCATGCTCGTGAGCGTAGCGCCAAGCATGGCGCAAAGCAGGAGCCCGATCATGCCTACGGGCAGGACATCACTTGCAACGGCGACGAACGCGGCTTCGTGTGGTTCCTTGAGCGTGGGGTATTCCGCCGCGAGGTTTGGATGCAAAATGGTGGCGGCCATCGACGGAATGAACCAGATCAGCGGGCCGATAAATGAACCGATCATCGGAATCAAAACCATCCGCCGCGCGTCGCGATCGCTCTTGGCCATCAGATACATCGTCGCGTTTTCCATGTTGTTGGTGTCGGAAAACTTGAACCAGATCTGCGTGAGGATCCACAGCCAGATAATCTCCGGCCGGGCAAGTTCGGTCCACTTGAAATGTGCGGTTGGGACCTTGCTGAGCAGGCCGCTGATGCCGTTGATCTTCGGGTGCAGGAGTGTGAGAGTCGCGGTTGCAATCGTGATCGTCATTACCAGAAACATCTGGACAAAGTCGCTGGCCAATACCGCCCAAGCGCCCCCGACAAAGGCGACGATCGTCACCACCACGCCGAGCGCGACCAATACCGCCGGCATGTTGATGTGAAACACGCTGGCCATGAACACGCCGATCGCATTCAGAGAGACCCCCGAGGCAAGCAGCAACAAGGGAAGTTTGACCCACGTAAAAAATTGCTCCGTTCCCGGGCCGTACCGCAATCGCACCGCTTCCATCCACGTAACCACCCGCATGCGACGAAAGCGTACGCAGGTGATGGCCATCACCAGGCCAAGGAAGACGGCCGTTGGATAAAACACCCACAGGACCAATGTCCCCGTTTCGTAGACCTTGGCCGCAGCACCGACGAAGGTCCACGCGCTAAAGCCGGCGATCCATGCGCTCGTGCCAGTGATCCACCATGGCATTGCCCCGCCGCACCGAAAATAATCGCTGGTGTTTTTGCTCAACCGGCGAAAGGCCATGCCAATCACCAGGATAAACACGAAGTAGAAGGCGATGAT
>DATAPK010000335.1:0-5950 GCA_036265245.1 Tepidisphaeraceae bacterium
AAGGATGCGGAGCAGTCAAGGGTGTTGGCACGTGGCCGCACTCCGGGCAGCGATCGGGTGTGGCGCGGAGGTCGTAGCCGCAGTGAGGGCAGAGGCCGATTAGCTTTCGGTTCCTTCGCGATTTGACCAACGGAAGTAAAAGGCTGCAATAAGGAATCGCAGTACTCCAGATGAAGAATGAGAGGTACGGAACGCGCCAGGTCAGATCGGGCAGGTCCGTCCAGTCGTCTGGGAATGATCGCCTCGAATTTAAGATGTGAGTCCAGCCTGGCAAGATGATCATGAATCGGGACAACACGAAGTATAGATTGCCTTCGTATGACCGCAGCCCAAACGCTTCAGTTAGCCCCCGATAAGTGATCTCGTCGGCGCACCAGAAGCTTCGCACCCACAACGCCACGGTCGCGAGGCAGAGGAAAAGAGACAGGATCGTCAGGCAGGTGAAGAGCCGCCTGCGAAAGATTGAGAGGACACGATGAGCATCATTGGGAGCCACGAAATGGAAATCGTCAACAAGGGTGTGGAGCAGTCAAGGGCGTCGGCGAAGGAGAGCGGCACTGGCGAGCGCGAGCAGGGAAAGCGATGCGGGCTCGGGGGCGGTGGTGACGTTGAAGATGAAGCTGTAGTCGGCGGTGACGGGGAAGGAGTCAAAGCCGAATTGATTCATGACCAGGTCGTACGTGCCGGCAGACAAAGGAGCGGATGTGAAGACGTAAGCGCCCGGTGTGGGCAAAGCGACCACTTCCACCGGCACGTTGTCGACGCTTAATGTCCAATCGATCGCGTTGGAAGCGCCGGTCTTTTCAGGGCTGATCACCTTGGCAGAGGTGACTTGAAGCCCGGCGGGAATCGTGAAGGCAAAGGAGTCGAAGTCAGACGTCGTAAAATCGGTGGCCGAAGCCGTGCCTGAAACGGTGTTGATGCCACCATCGAGCGTCAGCGTGGTGAGTGGCGCGCCATCGGGGAGATCGCCGTCGATCGATTCGATGTAGGTAATCGGCGCTGCGGATACAGCGCTGGCAAAAAGCGTGAACGCGGCGAGGGACAGGGCACGGATAAAGACGATGCGAAACAGCATGAGATGCTCCCACTCGATGTGCCGCGATGAAAAGACCTGGGCCGGCGCATTGGCAGGCGATCTGATCAGCGGCTGGTTCGAAATTACAACGAGACGTGCATCTTCCCGCTCCCCGGGCGTCAAAGAGTATAAGCCCGCGCCAGGCGGGTAACAAGCGAAAAGGCGCTGCGGCAAGGGCGCTTGAGCCAAAGGAGAAACAGATGAGGCAGATTATTCCGATTCCACGGGTTGGCGTTTCGGTGCGCGCGGCGACGATGAGCGATCTGCCGTTCATCGATGGGCTGCAGAAGATGCACACGAAGATGGTGGGGTGGATGCCGACCAAGGCGCTGGAGGGGAAGGTGAGGTTGGGGCATGTGCTGGTGGCAGAGGAGAGGTCAGAAGTCAGAGATCAGAAGTCAGAAAATGCGTATCTGACCTCTGACCTCCGACCTCTGACTTCTGTGCCGGTCGGTTACTGCATCGGCAACGATCAATACTTCAAGCGGGATGATGTCGGCATCATCTATCAGATGAATGTGGCGCCGGGGAAGCAGCGAGGATTTGTTGGGGCGACGCTGGTGAAAGCGATGTTCGAGCGGGCGGCGTGGGGATGCAAATTGTTTTGCTGCTGGTGCGCGCAGGACATCGCGGCGAATCATTTTTGGGAATCGCTGGGGTTTGTGCCGTTGGCGTTTCGGACCGGGTCGCGAGGCAAGGGAGCGAAAGGCGGGGCGCGGGTGCATATTTTTTGGCAGCGGCGGATTCGAGAAGGGGATACGACGACGCCGTATTGGTTTCCGAGTCAGACGAGCAGTGGGGCGATCCGGGAGGATCGATTGGTGTTGCCGATCCCCCCGGGGGTGCACTGGAGTGATGCGAAGCCGGTGATCTTGCCGGGAGAGGAAAGCACCAAATTAGAAGCACGAAATTCCAAACAAATCGCAACGACGCGCGAGCGGGTTCCCCGATCCAAAATCCAAAATGAGCGAGCCCCGGTGAAGGCGTTGGGCGGGTGGGGATTTGTGCCGCCTAAACCGGACAAATCCAGGCGGGCGGAACGCAAGACCACAGAGCGGGTGCCCCGGCCCAAGGTGAAGAACGATCCGAGGCTGATCGCCGCGGCGAGGGAGCTGCGCGACTGCTGGCTGGAGAAGGCGAACAGCGACGGGCTTCTGCTGGAATCTCGCGGGAAGTACGAGGTCAGCAGGCCGATCGAAACCGATTCAATGGGACGACTGGCCGCGGCTCCCCGCGCTTTGTTGAGGGCAGCGTAACGCTTTGGAAGTGCGGATTTGGATTGCAAATCCGCATCGCTCTCTTCTTTTCAATCCCAAATCCGAAATCCCCGACTCACTGTCTTCGACCCTGAAGCTCAGATCCGAAGGGAGCTCGTCGAAGTCCATCTAGCGCGATGTTATGATAAAATGCACGCAGCGGAGCTTTCGCAACGTCAGGATGGCAGTACCTATTTTGGAGGAGTGTAATGATCAAACGATATGCCGCATGGTTGTGCGCGTTGGGTGTGTGTGGGGTGATCCTTGGAATCTCAGCGGGCGAGATTTACGCTGCGGATTCGACCACGGCACCGGCGGCGATCAGCGACCACGTCAATACCGCCGTGGTTCCGAAGCTGAATCCCGGATTCATGCGCCGGCATGACAGCTTTGTGGAGATCGCCAAAAAGGGAGACATCGATCTGCTGTTCATGGGGGATTCGATCACGGATTGGTGGCGAAGCGATGGGTCTCAGTTTGCGAGATTGCGGCAGGCGGCGACAACCCGGTCGGCGGGCGCTGCGGCGACGCAGCCCGCGGCGGGAGGAAGGCCGCAATTTCTGCAAGTCCCCGGTGCCTATACGGGCAAGCCCGTCTTCGACAAATATTTTTCTTCGATGAAGGTCGCCAACTTTGGAATCGCCGGCGATACAACGCAGGGAGTTTTATGGCGGCTGCAGAACGGAGAAGGGCAGGGATATTCTCCCAAGGCGATCATGCTGATGATCGGTACCAACAACATGGGCCGCAACACGCCGGAAGAAATCGCCGAGGGAAACGCCGCGGTGGTGGCGGAACTGCGAAAGGATTTTCCCGACGCGAAGATTCTGCTCCTGGGAATCTTCCCCCGCGGCGCGAAACCGACCGACCCGTTCCGAGCCAAAATCAAGGAAGCCAACGAAACCATCGCCAAGCTGAACGACGATCAGCATGTTTTTTACATGGACATTGGAGACAAGTTTTTGAACCCGGATGGATCGCTGCCGCCGGAGATCATGAGCGATGGCCTGCATCCGACCACGAAGGGATATGAGATTTGGGCGCAGGCGGTGATCGATAAGCTCAAGGGCTTCCTGTCGTGAGGTTTGGAGCGTAGAGCGCGGGATTAAATAAGTTGCCGCAGCCATCCCGTTGCTTGCGGTCGCGTAGAGGCACGGGCGGGTGTTAGACTGGCGGGCGGTGAAGCGTCGGCTGGTCAACCTCGTCATGGTGGTGTCGCTGGTGCTGTTCGTGGCGACGATCCCGGGGTGGGTGCGCAGCCGCTGGGTGGGGGACGAAATTGGATTCGCCCAGTATAGACAGAGCAATGGGGTGACCACGGAAATTGACTTTGGGATTGCGCATGGTGGTGGGGATTTTGGTTTTTTCCGCGTTGATGAGACGCCATCAGTCAACACGTGGCGATGGATCGATTTCGCCATGCCGCCTCAGCCGTTGCACGAGGCTGTCGCCGGGCCGGCCATCACTGTGCGGGGCTATGGGTGGTATAGCGATAAGTCCTACATTGGTAGTAATTATCAGCACACATTAAATGCGATCATTTTCCCCTACTGGCTTCTTACGGTGGCGAGTGCGATCGCACCCGCGTGGCATTGGCTGGGCTCGCGGCGCCGGCGCGCGGCCAAGCGTCTTGTGCAGGGCCTCTGCCCGGCGTGCGGTTATGACCTGCGCGCCACGCCCGAGCGTTGCCCGGAATGCGGCGCGGTGCCGAAGAAAGCGGCGACCACCCCGGCCTGACGTGAGGCGATGCAATGGAATGACGGAACACGGTTCCCCGCGCTTTATTGACGGCGGCGTAGAGGCTTGAATACGCGGAATTTCGATTTTGGATTGCGGATTTTGGACTAAAGACCCGCACCGCTCTCTCCTTTCCAATCCAAAATCGAAAATCCGCAATCGAAAATGTCTTAATGCCGTTGCTAAGGTCGTCTGGCTCCCCACCCATCCCGATTTGACGCTCCGCGCCGACGCTCATATATTGCGACGCGCGTTGGGTTTGGCCGATTTGGGAAGGAGCTACGCGAGTGCGTTGGATCGGGCTGGGTACACTGGCGGTTGCGCTATTGCTGGTGTGTCCATACGCTTTCGGTCAGGCTCAGGCTCCCAGCGACACGCTGGCAATCAACGGGGACGGGGCCACCACCTGGAATGACGGCCAAACCAGCATCATTCAGGTGCAGGGGCATGTCGTTATTACCACCGACGATGCGACCTTCTCAGCCGATAATGCAGTGATATGGATTGGGCCTAAACCCAATGCCGTGCTGGACGAACAACTCGCCGAAATCTCGCTGGTCGGCAATGCCAAGATCGTGAACGGGCAAGCGACCCGCACCAATGAAGAGCTTTATGCGACGGAAGAAATCCGTGGCCATATCACGTTTTTTGGCGAGCGGATGACGCATGATTCCAGCAATACGGATGTCTATAAGCAGGCCCAGGCGTTGCGGCCGCAAGCCCAGTTGCTGCCGGGCGTGCCCGGGGCCGTGCTTCAGCCGCCGGTTATCACCAACACCTGGCTGTTGGAGCCGCCCAGCACGCAACCGACAACCGGCCCCACCAGTCAGCCGACAACTCAACCCAGCCCGGTTTATTTTGAGGCCCATGAAGGACACCAGACCATCGGCATCGACGGAAAAGTCGCCTACGTTCTCACCGGCAACGTGCTGATCACGCAGGACAAGATCAACAAAAAATTCCAGAATGTGCAGGCGAACGATCTGAATGAAGCAGATGTGACCGATCACGTTGAGCTTCGCGCGGATCGGGCGGTGATTCTGACGCAACTTGATAGCCTGCGGCAGTTGAGTGATTCGTCGCAGTTCAAGCTGCCCGAAGACATCGTGCAGGGGGCGTATCTGGAAGGGGATGTGCAGATCACCCAGACGCCGGCGGCGACGACTCTGCAGCCGGAAAATCGGCTGGCGTGCCAGCGCGTTTATTACGAGTTCGCCACCGAGCGCGCCGTCCTGACCGACGCGGTGATTCATACCGTCGAGCCCAAGATCAATATCCCCATCGTCGTTCGCGCCGGCGTGGTGCATCAGCTTTCGCTTGGCGAATACAAAGCCCAGAACGCCGAGCTGACGACCAGCTCGTTCGCCGTGCCGTCGTATAGCGTGCGAACTTCGACAGCGTATATCCGCCAGGTGCCGACACTCGACCCGCGCTATGGAAATGAGACGCAGTTTGTCGCGAAGAGCTCGTTCATCAATATGTTTAACGTCCCGGTCTTCTGGCTGCCTTATATGTCGGGCACGATGACCGATCGCGGGACGGCCCTGCGGAATATCGAAGTCGGCAGCTCGCAGAACAACGGGTTTGGCGTGCGCACGGAGTGGGGCTTGTTTGAATCCCTAGGCCTGCTCCCGCCGGATAATGACGACGCCTATTTCAAGCTCGATTACTTTAAGGAACGTAATTTTGGGATTGGGTTTAACGCGAAATATCAAGGCGGATTTATCAGCGAAGAATCGCGCCAGCCTTGGGATTTCCAAGGGGATTTCAAGTCATATTGGCTGCCGAATGATACAGGAGTGGACAAGCTTGGGAAGAATCGTCTACGCGTAAGCCCCGACGCAAGAAATCCGGCACCGGATGGCAGTCCGCCTGGCAC
>DATAPK010000336.1:0-1982 GCA_036265245.1 Tepidisphaeraceae bacterium
ACCACATTCGGGCTGAAGCCCGCCGCGTCCGAACCGACAAGCGCTTGCAACGCTTCCGAAAAGTCACCGGACGAAATCCCTTTTAGGTAGAGCCGATGGATCAGATATTCGATGGACTTGCTCTTCCGAAGGTACGGCGGCAGGATCGACGAGGAGAATCGAGCATTTCATTGAGGCATGACGCAGAACACGAGCTCCAACATCCCATCGCGTCTTTAGTCCGAATCATCCGCCTGCGATTCTTCATAACTCGCATGCATGATGACACCAGTCGTCGACCGCAAAGGTTCTTCTGCCGACGGTTTCTGCGAGTCGCCATCGCCGGAAGGTTCCAGAGGCAATGGTTCATCGGCGGACGACTCGGGCAACTTTGGCTCGCGGAGTTTGGCGACCGTGCGACCTGCCGTGTGACCGACCACCGCGCCTCCAATGCCAATGTACGGGGCATAAGTACCAGCAAACGGGGCGCCCATCCCAAAAATGGCGGATCCCATGTGGGGATACAACACATGGTACGCTTGTTTCTCGACGGGCCAATCGTTTTGCGCGCGGGCGTAGCCCAGCACGTCGGAGGCCGCCTTGCTCTGGCGCCAGACAGACAGCACCGGCAGATCATTCACAATGGCGGCGTAGGCACCGGGGTGCCTTTGGGAATGGATGTCTTTGGCATAGGCTGCTTCAGACAGCACCATCGCCGGCACGTCAGAACTCAAGTTCAGGCTGTTCGTGAACGCATTGTATCGGTCTCCACCAAACACGCGGTTGGGGAAGATGGTGTACCCGAGCCAGGACATCGTCCCCAGCGAGTAGCGCCACAAAGGGTCAATACGATCGTTTTCTTTGAGCCGCTTCCACTGTCCCTTGGGATCGTACATGTTGACGGCGACGTAAACATCAGTGATGTCGTTACTTTTCATGTATTCTTGCAGTTTTTCAAGAGTCTCCGGCGAGATTTCGTGATTGTTGACCTTTTTGTTCAACGTCATGATGCGAGCCGGCATGCCGACGATCCGCCCGATTTTGTCCAGTGTCGGGTGGTAGTCGCCGGATTCCACCACGATCGGTTGCAACGCCGCGCCTTCCGGTTCACCTGGGTGAAATCGCCCGAATTGATACGGAGTTGTGACGCAACCGATGTGCCCCAGCACAAAAATGCACCCGAACCACCAGGCGCTCTTTCTGCCCGGCATAGGAATCATCGCAATCAGCGCCACCGCAAATCCGGCCCATCGCCAGCAGCGAGTGTCAGTCACATGATTTCCATCACCATGCACGCGACTTGAATTACACCTCATAAGCGACCTCCTGTCGCATGCTTGCCGGCATCCGTCCTGATGCGTGTCCTATTTTCGATCGATGTCGGGCCCAGGAAGGAAACGATCCTTAAACTCCCGAACAAATGACTCAAGCGCGGGTTTCTGATCTTCTCGGACGACTTCCAGAACCTCGGTACGAAACCCGTCCATCTCGGCTTCCAATTGCTGATGAATACCAGTCACCAGAGAATGGAATTCTCGCTGACGGCGGCGGACAATTTCGGTTACCCGCAAGATCCTGAAGCGTTTCAAACCATCCGCGGCTTCTCCTCGAAATATCCATTTGTGATCCATTTCGAGTGAACGATTGCGTGTTGTATCTCGTTCGTTGAAACCCATGGCCAGGATACGGACATTGGTTCTTGACGCCGCAGTCGGCATTAATGTGGCCATCCGCTGATTTCCAATCGTTTTCGGGAGCGATGATTATGTCGTCGCGAGTGCAATAATCGCCTTCCGAATCGGACCAGAAATCTTCTCCCAGGCGAGCATGACACTTTAGCAAATCAGGGTCAACCGACGCCAGATCGAGCCAGTTAGGGCGGCAGGAATGCAGCGCCCGTGCAGCGCCGCACTCCGGGCAAATGGCGGAAGTTGAAACAGGATCGTCCGTTGGGTAAAAATCGGGTGTGGGTTCGAGGCCCAGCGGCCGCATTTTCGCACGCT
>DATAPK010000337.1:0-2719 GCA_036265245.1 Tepidisphaeraceae bacterium
GCACGGCTGCTTCGCTTTTGATCCCCATCGGCGCATGCACCACTTCGATTTTCGCCAATTGCCCCAGCGGCACCTGCGCGCCCGTTGGCGTCGGCACAATGATTTCTCGCAACGCCTCCAGATTCTCTCGAAAATCGCGACTGTACCGCAGATTCACCGCGTAACGTTCCAAACCTTCCACGGTCGTTGTCAGCGGCATCCCTCCCAGCGCAATTTCAAGAACATCCTGCACTGCCCCAACCGTCAATCCATAGCGCGCAATCTCATCCCGATTGATGTGGAACTCGACATAATTGCCTCCCATCGTCCGCTCTGCGAATGCGCTCAGGGTCCCGGGCACGCGCTTCACCACTGCCTCGATTTCAGACGCTATGCGCTCCAATTCTGCGAGGTCCGGCCCCGCCACTTTTATACCGACCGGCGTTTTGATCCCTGTCGCCAGCATATCAATCCGAGTTTTGATCGGCATCGTCCACGCGTTATTCAGCCCCGGAAACTGGACCGCCTCATTCATGGCATCCGCCAGTTCGTCAGGAGTTCGCCGACGATGGGCTATCACTTTGCCTCCGGCGTCATGAATATCCGCTTCCGGCCATTCCTTTTCGTCTTTCAACATGATCGTGGTTTCGATCATGTCCATCGGCGCCGGGTCCGTCGCCGTTTCTGCTCGGCCAATCTTCCCAAAGACATGCTGTACTTCCGGGAAGGTCTTTATAATCCTGTCGGTTTGCTGAATGATCTGCCGCGCCTTTGTTGGCGAAATTCCTGGAAACGTCGTTGGCATGTACAACAAATCCCCTTCATACAACGCCGGCATGAATTCCGAGCCCAGATTTTGGTACGGAAACAATTTGCCGGCGCGTTCCGCAGCCGATTTCCCTGTCCCTTCTGGCAGCCGCTCAGTCACCAGCCAGTTCCACGGCAGGAAAACCCACACGACGATTACAACCGCCCCTGCGATCACTATCCAGCGCCTGCGAATTACAAAATCAATCACCGGATGATAAACCCAGATCAGAAACCGATTTAGCGGGTTGCTCTCTTCGTGCAGTAACTTGCCGCGGATGAAATAACCCATCAACACCGGCGCCAGTGTCACCGAAAGCAGGGCGGCTGCGGCCATGGAATAGGTTTTTGTGAAAGCCAGCGGCTTGAACAATCGCCCCTCCTGCGCCTGCAACGTGAACACCGGGATAAACGAAACCGTAATCACCAGCAGCGAATAAAACAGCGTCGGTCCCACCTCAATCGAGGCATCACGAATGATCTCCCAATGCGCCTTCTTTCCGCCATCGCGCTCGATATGTTTGTGTGCATTCTCGACCATGATGATGACTGCATCGACCATCGCCCCAATTGCGATGGCTATCCCGCCCAGCGACATGATATTCGAGCTGATGCCTTGCAGGCGCATCGCGATGAACGAAATCAGCACTGCTATCGGCAGGACTAAGATCGCCACCAGCGCGCTGCGGAAATGCAGCAGAAACAAAATACACACCAGCGCCACTACGACACTTTCCTCCAGTAACTTTTCCTCCAATGTCTTGACCGCACGATGGATCAGCGCCGTGCGATCGTAAGCAATTGAATAGGTCACATCCGAGGGAAGTCCTTTCATCGCTTTGTTCAGTCGGACCTTAACGTCTTGAATGACCTGCCGCGCGTTCGCTCCGTAGCGCACCACCACGATTCCGCCGACGGTCTCGCCTTCACCGTTCCATTCCGCGATCCCGCGGCGCATGTCTGGCCCGAGTTGCACATTCGCAACCTGGCCCAGCAAAATCGGCACTCCGTTGGCTCCAACACCGACCGCAATCTTTTCCAAATCCTCCAAACCGTGAATGTATCCGCGCACGCGCAAGATGAACTCCTTCTCCGCCATCTCCATCGAACGCCCTCCCACCTCTCCATTGCTGCGCTGAATCGCTATGCCAATCTCACTGAGTGAAAGATTGTACGCGCGCAATTTTGTCGGATCCACGGTCACCTGGTACTGCTTGACGAATCCTCCGACGGATGCGACCTCCGACACTCCTTCAACAGAAGTCAGCTGATATTTCAAATACCAATCCTGCATCGAGCGCAATTCTGCCAAACTCCGGTTCGTCGAATTCAGCGAATACATGAATGCCCAACCGACGCCTGTCGCATCCGGGCCGAGTGCGGGGGCCACATTTTTCGGCAGATTTCCGCCTAACGAACTGAGATATTCAAGCACACGGCTCCGCGCCCAGTATGGGTCGGTGCCGTCTTCGAAAATTACGTAGACGAAGGAGAAGCCGTAAAACGAATAGCCGCGCACTACTTTCGCACGCGGCACAGACAGCATCTTCGTCGTGATTGGATACGTGACCTGATCCTGCACGATCTGCGGCGCTTGCCCCGGCCACTCGGTGTAGATAATGACCTGAACGTCTGAGAGATCGGGGATGGCATCGAGCGGAATGTTTTTAATGGAATAGATACCGCCGAGAACGAGAGCCACCGTTCCGAGAAGGACAAGGAACTTGTTCTTCAGGGAAAAGTCTATTATGCGCGTAAGCATATCGTGGAGCGTCAGGAGGGTCTTGAACGTGAGGGGCGCGGAGCGGCGTAATTTGGGCGCGTCGAGTTTTTTCTCCCGAAGGGAGAGCCGACAATAGCCCAACGCTTCAGCGTTGGGTACCGCGACCAATTGATTTCAGTCCCGAAGGGACGGCTGAGGCGCGGTGTTATC
>DATAPK010000338.1:0-10212 GCA_036265245.1 Tepidisphaeraceae bacterium
TTTCATCCATTTGACGGGCCATCAGTTCCGGGATCAGGGCACTCGCAAAGAATAAGAATTTGAAACACGAAGCCACGAAGTGCACGAAGCGGTCCTCGCAGGAGGAGAAACTCTTCGTGATCTTCGTGGCTTCGTGTTTCAATTATTTTTGCCCTGTAGAAGATTACAGGCACCGGAACGAATCTTACGCCGGATCATATCCCCCGCCGCCCCACGGATGACATTTCGCGATGCGCTTGATCGCCCGCCACCCCCCAACCATCGCCCCATGCTTGTTGATCGCATCGATCGCATACTGGCTGCAAGTCGGCTGAAACCTGCATTGCCCGCCCATGAATTGCCCGAGCGTCGCCCGATACAAAAGCACAAGATGAATCAGAATCCATCGCATTGTTGGTCATTGAGCATCGGTCATTGCTGATCATTTCTCTTCTTCCAAGTCTCATCCAGCTTCACCGTCGCCGCCATCAGCATCTCCCGATACTCCTCCAACTTCATCGGCGTATGCGGCTTGACCACGACGATCCAATCATAGCCGCGAGAAAGTTCCCGTTGCATCAGCCGGAACGATTCCCGCAACAGCCGCTTGATCCGATTTCGCTTCGGCGCCGTCCCCACTCGCCGCGATACGGATAATCCCATCCGCGAATGCACCAAACCATTGGGCTTGGCATAAACCACAATAAGCCCGCGCGTCATCCGCGTCCGCGCGTCGTACACCGCCGCGAAAGCCTCTTTGCCTCGCAGCCGCATCGATTTTGGAAATGTTCCGGTTCCCGGCATTTAATATTCATCTCTTTCGCAAGCCGCCGTATTTGCCCGTTCCCTTCCAATCTTCCCTCGCTTTATGATCGGGCTCGAAGAATCATCATGCCCAAATCTCATCCTGTCCAATCCGATCGCCCGTTGCCGTTCCTGAAGACCAATCCCCGCTCGCCCAAGCCCCGCACCCGCGCCCTCACCGAAATCCGCGGGCCATATTACTCTCCCATGGGCCCTCGATATCTCGCCGATCTTCTCGAAACCATGTCCTTCTACATCGACAGCCTCAAATTCGGCGGCGGATCGTTCTCGCTTTATCCCCGACCCAAACTCAAAGAATTGATCGACCTCTGCCATCAACACAACGTCACCGTTTCCACCGGCGGGTTCATCGAATATGTCCTGACCCAGGGCCACGATGCCGTGGATCAATATATCGCCGCCTGCAAGGATCTCGGTTTTGACACCCTCGAGATCTCCACCGGTTTCATCACCATGCCGATCGACGATGTGCTTCGCCTCGTCGAAAAAGTCCGCAAAGCCGGCCTGTCCCCCAAGCCCGAGATCGGCATCCAATTCGGCGCTGGCGGCGCAAGCAGCGCCGACGAACTCGAAGCCGAAGGCCTCGCCGACATTCACTGGGCGATCACCCGCGCCAAACGCTTGCTCGACGCGGGTGCGAAAATCATCATGATCGAATCCGAAGGAATCACCGAAAGCGTCAAAACCTGGCGAACCGACATCCCCGGCCAATTCGCTGGTACCCTCGGCCTCGACCGCATCATGTTCGAAGCCGCCGAACCCGACGTGTTCGCCTGGTACATCAAAAACTACGGCCCCGACGTCAACCTCTTCATCGATCACTCCCAAATCGTCCAACTCGAATCCCTCCGCAGCGGAATCTGGGGAACCAAAAGCCTCTGGGGACGGGTCATAAAGTGTGAGCAATGACCAAGCCTCAATGACCAACAACATGCCAATGACCAATACCCAAATGTTGTGATTTGGGATTTGGTGCTTTGTTGGTCATTGGCCCTTGGTCATTCTTTTCGCTATTCTCCACTCCGGTTTTTCAGATTCACAACAATGTCCACCATCCAAGCCCCCAAAGGCACGATTGATCTTCTCCCCTCCGCCACCCCCAACTGGCAGGCCATCGAGCGCATCGCGCGCGAGACTGCCGAGCTTTATCACTTCGGCGAAATCCGAACGCCGATCTTCGAGCATAGTGAGCTTTTCCATCGCGGCGTGGGGGAAACATCCGACATCGTCAGCAAAGAAACCTACACCTTCGCCGACCGCGATAATCGCTCCATCACCCTTCGCCCGGAAGGCACCGCCGGCGTCGTCCGCGCCGTCATCGAAAACGGCCTGCTCAATGACCAGGGCGCCCGCCTGAAGGTCTATTACATCGGCCCAAACTTCCGTTACGAGCGCCCCCAAAAAGGGCGCTATCGCCAGCACCACCAGTTCGGCGTCGAAGCCTTCGGCATCGCCGAGCCCGAGCAGGATGTCGAGTGCATCCTCCTGCAAATGGATTTCTACCGTCGCTGCGGCGTGAAAGACCTCGCCCTGCGCATCAACAGCCTCGGCGACAAAGAAAGCAAACAAAAATATCGCGACGCGCTTGTCGCATTCCTCTCCCCATCAGCTTCAAAGCTGAGCGCTGACTCCCAGCGCCGCCTCACCGAAAACCCCCTGCGGATTCTCGACAGCAAAGACCCCCGCGACATCGAAGCATCGAAAGGCGCGCCCCCTGCCGTCGATTACTTGTCGGACAAAAGCAAATCCCACTTCCAGCGCGTGGCGAGCCTGCTTCAGCAGGCGGGCGTCCCCTTCACCACCGACGGCGCATTAGTCCGCGGCTTCGACTATTACACCGACACCTTGTGGGAAGTCACAGCGGGTGGGTTAGGCGCCCAAAACGCCATCGGCGGCGGCGGCCGGTACGACAATCTCGTCGAAACCCTCGGCGGCCGCCCCACCCCCGGCGTCGGCTTCGGCGCGGGCCTCGAACGTCTCCTCATCGCCCTCGAATCCCAAGGCGTCACCATCGAATCAAAATCCAAACCCCTCGTCTGGCTGATCTCCCACGGCGAACCCGCTCGCGACGCCAATCTCAAACTCCTGCAACAACTCCGCCAGGCCGGAATCGCCGCAGATATGGATCCTACGGGGAGGTCAGTCAAATCCCAGTTCAAACTCGCCGACCGCGAGCACGCCGCCTTCTGCCTCATCACCGGCGAAACCGAACTCGCCGGCAACACCGTCGTGCTCAAAAATATGAAGACGCAGGAGCAAACCACCCTCTCCCGTGATGCCGCCCTGCGAACGCTCGTCGCAAAATAAATCTGAACGTCACGGGATGTCAGCCGACACCGAATTGATCGTCTGAATCAATCGCATCACATCCACCGGCTTGGTGAGATGCTCAATGAACCCCGATTCTTTGCTGCGAAGCCGATCCGCATCCGACACAAAACCGCTGATCGCAATGCCGGAGAAATGATATTTCTCGTGCAATTGCCGCATGAGTTCCCAGCCGCTCAGGTCGGGCAGGCCGATGTCGCTGATGAGCAGATCAAATTGTTTTTCACCCGCCGCCTTGATCGCATCCGCCGCACACAAGGCCGTCGTGATTTGATGGCCATGCCCGCGCAAAAGTCGCTCCAGCGCGCGCAGCGTGGCGAGGTTGTCTTCCACAATCAGCAGCCGGCAACACTTGGCCGCGGGCGAATCCTGTGGCGATGCAACTGTCTGCGCGGCAGCGGCGTCGGCGCATGTGGGCAAACGCACCGTAAAAACCGCCCCCTTATCTTTGCCCGGGCTGGACGCCTGCAAACTGCCTCCCTGCAACTCGACCAGCCGCTTGGTAATCGTCAGGCCGATCCCCAATCCGCCGAAACGTCGCGTCGTCGAAGCATCCCCCTGCTCGAATGGACCAAAAATCCGATCGATCGATTGCGGATCGATGCCGATCCCCGTGTCGATGATGTCCACGCACAGTTGGCCATGTTGATTGTTGGAAGTACAAACCCGAACCCCACCGCCGTCTGGTGTAAATTTATTCGCGTTGTCGAGCAAATTATGAAGCACCTGCTGCAACCGCCCGCGATCGCCAAGCACGTGAAATTGCGTCGCCGACAGTTCCAGCGACATCTCGATGTTCTTGGCCGAATACGATTTATCCAACGCCGACGCGGTCTTGCGAATGATCCCATGAAAATCAACCACGACGCGCTCCAGCATCAGCTTGCCCTGATCCAACCGAACCAGATCCAGCAACTCGTCGATCAGGCGAACCTCAATCTGAATCTGATCCTGAATTTCGCGAAGATCGAGCCGAACATCGCCGGGCAATTCATTCCGGCGTTGCAGCGATGAAAGCAAAAGCACAGCCGGCGTGAGCGGCGTGCGTAATTCGTGGCTCACAAGCGAAAGAAGCTGATCCCTGGCCAGCACCGCCGTCTCCGCACGCTGCCGCGCCAAACGCTCTCGGTTAAACAATGAATCGCGATCCGCCAAAAGCTGCTGGCGATGTGTATCCGTTCGATCCAGCAGCGTCGCGTTCCACCAGACAATGCTCGCCAAAATAACAATCACCGAAAGAGCGAAAATCGCCAGCCCAAACTCAGTATCGTAGTACCCTGCCTGCTGCCCTTTGAGCCTGACCCAGCCCACAACCAACGGCACCAGCACGGTGGCCGGCAAAATACGGCGCGCCAGCTTTCCGCCGATGCTGTCGCTGGTCAGCAAATGATGAATGCAGTTTCGCGGCCTCGAAGACAGATGCCCCAGCGACAGCACGCAGATCGCCACAGCCGTATGCACCGCCATCGTTGCATATGCATGAATTCGATAGAGCGCCGTAATCCCATATATATATCCCAGCACCCCCAGCAGCGCCAGCAGCAATGAAAGGATCGCCAGCACCTGGCTGAATCGCGTCGCCACATCCAGCAAAGATACCGCCGATGCGATCAATAATAGACCCATTGCCGTGGCAAGCGATGGCCTACCCGGATACAGCGGCATCGGATCCTCAACCTGCGCGCCAAACAAAAAATCGATCCCAAGATTCATCTTGAAAAGATGCTCGATGATGATCAGCATCGCCATCAACGCTGACAGCATTGCCAGGATTGTCCCGATATGCCTCGCTTTGCTGTCCGCCCCATAAACCACTTTGATCAGCAATCCCATTCCGCAGAGCAACAAGGCAATCGCCGTATTCATCTTCATTGTCGCCAAACCGGGCGCAATGGTTTTTAGAGTAGGAATATCCAACACCCACCCAATCAGCGTGGTCGTGGCGATGCAAACAGTCAGCACCGCAGCCAATGCCGCAAGGCGCTCCATTCGGCGAACGACAACTAAATCCACCCCATTCACGGTTTATTCCTTCACTAAGATTTGGGTGCCCGATTGCCTCACTCGATTCGGCGGAAGTATAAACAAATTCATGGGGCCGCCGCAAAAATGCGGCCATCCACCGATATGTCGACTCTACAAAACTACGTAAGACTACGGATTGCTGTTCGCGAATGTTTGACCCAAACGGATCGCCCCGCTCATTTATTGATCTCTCGCTGATGCGTTTGATATGGCTTCATATCCATCCCCGGATATCGCAGCTTCACCGCATCCACCGTTTCCGCATTCCAATATTCATGACCCACCGCAGGAAATCCGAGCACCTCGCGCTGTCTCGGCGTGGCTTGCTCGATAAATCTTTCAAGCTCCGCATTCTCCCCATGCTGCGACCACTGGTGATATCCCTGAAACCCATATCTCGCCGCTCGCCAAACCAGATGATGCGAAAATCTCGCCCCAAACTCCGCCGTGATGTTGCTCGCTCGATGCCACGTTCGCATCGAGAAGATGAGCAAATCCCCCGCGTTTGCCAGCACCGGCCGCTCGTGCTGATAAAGCTCCGCGTTTTTCTTCCGGGGCCGATGCGTCGGCCAAAGCGGAACCTCTCGCGTCTTCTCCTGCGAAACCACAAACGTCGGCCCAAGCGCTTCGCCCACATCCGTGTAATACAAAATCATATTCACCTGCCGAAACGCTCCGTCATCGCGCGGCACTACCAGTGTATTCCCCTGATAATCCAGATGCAGCCCCTGCTCGAAATCCCCCGTGCCCGCATACTTCGCCCAGATCGCAGCCTGCGAAAGCAGCACATCCTTCTCGCCCAAAAGACGCTCCACAAATGCAATGATTTCAGGATGCGTTGAGACCCGATTCAGCACCTCGCCGGCAAACGGAAACTCGATTTGCAGATGCTCGGGATCTTCAAGAATCGTCCCATATCTCTGGGGCTTTTCACGCAATTCCTCAGCGGTGGGGAAATACTGAAGGAAGTCTCGCCGGGCCGACGCCAACTCGTCAGTCCCAAGGAACCCGGGCACGATTGTATACCCATGTTTGTGCAAATTTTCCCAATGTTTTTCGGTGATTGCCACGACTTTATCCTATCCTTTTTTCACGCGCCGTGGGTATCATAGCCGACGTTACCGAGGGCTCGGCCCTTGGCATTTCTTTTCCTGGCATTCGGGAGGTTTCGCACATGTCGTATCGCATCGCGCTCGTTTGTGCCGTTATCGTCGCTATGGCAGGTTGTAACAAACAAGAAGCAGTCAACTCTGTTCAACATGTATCTGCCTGGCAGCGCCAGGCTGGACAATCCGCTTTGGCGGCGGCAACGATCGCCAAGCAGACCGACCAAAACACCGCCGATTTGAAAAAGGCGATGCAGGCCGGCTCTGCCGACGCGCTCGCCCCCATGACCGGCAAGCTCGTCGCCTTGCAAGGCGAAGTCTCCGATCAAACCAATTCATCCTGGACCATCAAAAGCCCCGATGGATGGACGATCGTCGCGCAGGTCAGCGACCTGACCCCGCATTCAAATATGACCAAAGATCAGATCGCGAGCTGCGCAGCCCAGGGAATCATCCAGCGGATCGATGCCCAGGATAAACGCATCGTGATGGCCGATGTGGAACTCGCCCCCGAAGCGCTTTCCCCCCAGGCCGGCACCATGGTCGCAAAATAATAGCGATCTGAAAAAGCCTTGCTGACGTCACACAAAGACAAAGCCCACGGATAGTCATCCGTGGGTTTTTCTTTTTTGTGAAGGGGAAACGATCGATCAGGAAAACCAATCGATCACGAGACTCAAGCGCCCACGCGGGATTGCTCTTCATCTTTGCGCCACCACCCACTCACGGCGCTCACCGTCGGCTGCATGCGCACCCCCAGCCAGTTCGCGCAAACCGCAATCGCGTTGCGAGCCTGCTCCGGCGAATCAAACAAACTTTCAATGCTCTCGTGGTTCGACTGGCTTCGCCACGCGCACAGCAGCGCGCCCACGGTGTTGATGCTGAGAATCTGCTGAAGCGGTAGTGCGATTTCCGTTCGCATGACCGCCGACAACGGCAGGTCCAAGATTGCATTGCGAGACATAGCCCACTCGATTTTGAATTGTGACTCAAACTCTCGCCAGCCTCCTTGCCGGCGGCGAGATGTGCCCGTTCGGACGCCCGATCGCAGTCCGATAACGGCGGACAACTTACTCACCCCATCGGCAAATTCAATCCAAAAGGGGTAGAAATTGTAGAAATACTCCTGGCCTTCATCTTCTCATATATTCCAGCCAGCAGCGTGTGGATAACTTCGTCCTTTTCATGGTAACTTTATCTCGATGGACGCGGCCCCTGAGCCCTCTTCCCGCCCTTCCCGTTGGGAGATTGAGTGTGGCCTCGCGCAAATTTGGCGCGATGCATTGGACATCCCGTCTCTAAAACGAAACGACGATTTCTTTACCCTCGGCGGCGACTCCGTTGCCGCCACCAAGGTGATAACCGCCATCGAAGAAATCTTTAACCTTCGCTTGCCCATGAGCGCGCTGGTGGAGAATCCAACCGTTGGCCTGCTTGCAGCCCGCATCAATACCTCTGTCGATGTAGATGAAAGCGGCTTGCTCGTGCCCGTGCGCACATCCGGCGACAGGCCACCGTTGTTTCTGGTCCATGGCCTGATGGGGCATGTGGTATTTGCTCACATTCTGGCGAAATACATCGGAGCGGATCAACCGCTGTACGCATTCCGCGCCAAGGGCTTTGACGGACAGCCGCCTCATCCTGACGTGGAAACGATGGCTAAAACCTATCTGGCTTTGATTCGCGAAGTTCAACCGCACGGGCCTTATTACATCGGCGGGAATTGCTCCGGAAGCGTGGTGGCCCTGGAAATGTGCCGCATGCTCCGCAACCTCGGTGAACCCGTCGGCCTGATGCTCGCCATCGACCCGCTTGAGCCGGCGATGTCTTTCACCAACTGGCGATTGCGCCTTGGTCCACTCAAACCCGATGGTGAGCATGCCCTTGCTTTCCAGGCCAATCTTCGCCACCGCCTTCAAAGCGAGATTTACGGCCATGGCGGGATCGCCGCGCAGCGGTTGGATTGGGCCACCCAAGTCGCCACCGCCCTCGACGTCGCCTTTGCCCGGCATCAACCAGCGCCCTACACCGGAACCATTACGGTCATCGCTTCAGAGGAACGCGCTGCCGATCTGGTCAATCCAAAGCTTGGCTGGCGCAAAATCGTCGCCGGCGAGATGCGAATCCATGTCGCAGCTAAGAGGCACATCACTCTTTTTCTGGCTCACGGACAGCAAATTGCCAAGTTGATCCGACTCGCCATGGATCGTGTCAGACAGAAATGAAAGCAGCTGACTGGAGTGGCTTGCACCACATTGTAGCCGCGACGCCTGCGTCGCCTCTTCGGTAAAACAGGCGACGCAGGGCGTCGCGGCTACAATTTGCTCGCTACGATCAGATACAAACCGCTATAAAACAAAAACTCGTTCCAAGCTACCCCGCCGATCCATTTCTCATTTGTTCATCGAGCTTGGCTAGTTCACCCTTGAGCACTTTGCCCGCACTGTTTTTGGGTAACGCTTCAATGTGATGGATGCGGGTCGGCACTTTATACGCCGCCAAAACCGTGCGGCAATGTGCAATCAGATCCCTGCCGCTCAGCGGCGCCCCCAACCGGACAAATGCAACCACATCTTCGCCAGCATTCTCCGACCCCACGCCCACTGCCGCGGCTTCAATCACCGATGGATGCGCAAGCAACGCCCTTTCAATTTCCGGGGTGAAGACGTTGATTCCACCCCGAATCACAATCTCGCTGCGGCGTCCCTGAAGAAAAACGTAACCATCGTCATTCAACGCTGCAAAATCACCGGGATAGCACCAGCCGTCGCGCAGATCGTCGTGGTGCTCGGCATCTTTGTAAAAGCCCATCGTCATGCCCGGCCCACGATAGCGCACCCGCCCAGTCTCTCCCCTTGGCAGCGGGCGATCCGCATCATCCACCATCTCCAATTCAACCCCCCGCGCCGCTTTGCCGACAGAGCCCGGATATTGATCCTGCTCCGCAGGTCCGATCACGGTCGCAAGGCCGCCGCCGCTGCTGGCATAGATATCAAGAAGATGCGGGGAAAGTTGCCGGCGAATCGCGACACGTTCGGCTTGATGCAACGGCGCGCCGATCGACATCAACGTACGCAGATCAGGAAACAGCATCGCCGAATCGGCATGCAACTTCAGAATCGCGCGGCTGACGCTTGGAACCAGACATGTGGTCGTCGCCCTGGATCGAACGATTCCCTCCGCGATTTCCCTCGCCGAAGCGAATGTTCCCGCCAATACCACCGTCGCGCCCAGCGACAAATTCGCAATCGCAAACAGCCGCCCCGCGCTGAACGAAAGCGGAAGCACAGAAAAATAACGATCCTCGCCGCTCATACCGCAGGCGGTAATAAAGCTCGTCATCTTTGCCTGAGCTTGAGCATGGGATGTAACAATGGCCTTGGGTTCTCCCGTCGTTCCCGACGAGAGAGCGAGCGTTGCGGGCATATCACTCAAATCGTTTCCGGCCCCAACATCGATCGCGCCTTCGATGCTTTCCCACGACTCATCCACCGCCACCACTGAAGCTTCCGCAGGACGGGGCCGCGAAGGCTCGGCCAAAACAAGCCGTGGCCCAAACCGCCGGATAATCTTCGTCTGCTCCGCCAGCGTCCATCGCCAGTCCATCGACAAGGCAATCCCCCCCAGTCGATACACCGCAAAAATCGCCGCCAGATACAGCGGCCGATCCTGAAGACAAATACCGATTGCATCGCCAAGCCGCGCCCCAAGTTTCGTCAATCGCAACACCAGCGAATTAACCAGCCCATCCAGTTCCCGATATGAAAGCGTGCGATGCTCCCCCACCACCGCCGGATGATCCGCGTGTGAGACTGCATGTTGCGATATAGGATCGGAGAGATTCATCCGCCGATCATTATACGGGCTGGCCTGATTTTACGGTGACTGAATGCGCTCATCGTTTTATTACCATCAGGGTAAAATCATTGGGTCCGCGAATGCGCGAAAA
>DATAPK010000339.1:0-9558 GCA_036265245.1 Tepidisphaeraceae bacterium
CGACTTTTTGCTGCATGTCGCCGACTTTTGCGACGATTTTTTCGTCGTGGGCGATGATCTGCTCGGGATGGCGGCGTTTCCAGAGTACCCAGATGACGAAGGCGACGCCGAGGATGACCATGCCGATGATGATGCGGACCTTATAGTGCTCGATGTTTTCGGGGGTGAGATTTTTGCCGAGCCAGTGGCCTAGCCACATCCATAATCCGCCGCTGACGATGGCGGCGAGGCCGTCGGCGATGATGAAGGTGAGGAAGTTGTAGCGGATGGTTCCTGCGCAGATGACCATTGCGCCGCGGATGCCGGCGAAGAGTCGGCCGACAGCAATGACGCCGACGCCGTATTCATCAAAAAGAGTATGAACGCGATCGAGACGTTTTTGCGTGACGTGTTTTCCGATGAGGGGGAGGCGAGTGACTTCTGAGCCGAATTTTTTGCCGATGTTGTAGAGACAGATGTCGCCGCCGATGATGCCGAACCAGGCGCAAACGGCGGCGATGGGCCAGGTCATCGTCCCCTTTGCGATCAGTGCGCCGGAGATCACCAATGGAATATCTTCAGGCAGAGGCAATCCCAAACCACACGCGAAAAGAAGCCCGAAGAGAGCGGGATAACCGACGGCGGCGATCCAACCCTGGGCTTGCTCGAAGCTGATTCCGAATGCAAGAAGCATGGGTGCTTAGATGTAGTACATCTCCTGTTGCGAACTGGCGGCGCGGTTGACGTGGTCGAGGAGCTGCTCGAGGTTCATATTGTCAAGAACATCGTCCATGGCTTCGGTGAGCTTGTCGTTGACGAGATGGACGGCGATCTCGCCGGGGGAAAGATTGGTGGTGGAGGTGGATTGGCGGACGGTGAGCCGGCCCTCCAGACGGCGAATGAGGTCGCCGAGGGAGATGTCGCGCGGAGGGCGGGTGAGGCGGTAGCCGCCGCCGGAGCCGACTTTGCTTTCGAGGAACCCGCCTCTGCGCAGGGCGAGCAGGATTGCTTCGAGGAATTTGGCGGGAATGTTTTCCTGCTTGGCGAGGTCGCGGGACTGGACGAATTCGCGAGGCCCAAGCCGGGCGAGTTGGACGATGGCACGCAGGCCGTATTCGGTTCGCTTTGAAAGGCGCAAGTCGTTTCTCCACCGAGGAATTCCTAGTGTTTTTATAGAAATTGGGGAGAGGCGTCAATTTCGGGGATAGGATGAGGGGAAGGTATGATGAGATTTATGGAATCTACGCGAGAGAAATCCGGGTCTTCGGGGTACCTCAGACCCGGCGTCTGCAGGGGATTTTTATTGGTGATTTTGGCGCTGGTGTTTTCGGGAGCTGCGAATGCGCAGACGAAATATGCGACGGTTTCGGCGGTGTTGAACAAGAGTGCATTGCA
Organism: Tepidisphaeraceae bacterium; assembly: GCA_036265245.1. Lineage (GTDB taxonomy): Bacteria > Planctomycetota > Phycisphaerae > Tepidisphaerales > Tepidisphaeraceae > DATAPK01. The sequence continues at coordinate 1,375 of DATAPK010000339.1, forward strand.
GGCTGGAAGCGATGCGGTGGTGGCGGTGGTGGTGGATGTGGCGGAGGGATTTCATGCGCAGTCGCATACGCCTCATGAGGAGAATTTGATTCCGTGTGAGGTACGGATGGAGGATATGGCGGGGGTGGAGTTTTCGAAGCCGGTTTATCCGGCGGGGAAGGATGAGACTTATCCAGCGCTGGGGGTGGTGAGCGTTTATTCGGGGCGGGTGGTTATGTATGTGCCGGTGAAGGTGAAGGCGGACGCGAAGGCAGGGGATATCAAGTTGAGCGGGGTGGTGCGGTATCAGGCGTGTAACGACAAGATGTGTTTTGCGCCGCAGAAGGCGCCGTTTGTTTTGGAGACGAAGATTGTGGGGGCGGGGGAAGCGGTGGCGGCGGCGAATAGCAACCTCTTTCCAACTGGTGCGCTTATTGCGAGCGACGATGCGCAATGGTCGATTTTGACGGCGTTGGGCGTCGCGTTTTTTGCGGGGATTTTGTTTAACGTGATGCCTTGCGTTTTGCCGGTGTTGCCGCTGAAGGCGGTGGGGTTTTATGAGATTTCTCAGCATCATCGCGGGAAGACTCTGATGCTGGCGGGGGTGTTTAGCGCGGGAATTGTCAGCGTGTTCACCGTGCTGGCGGTTTTGATTTTGGTGACGAAGAATCTGACGTGGGGGCAGCAGTTCAGCAATCCGATTTTTGCGTGGGGCATCGTCATTCTGATGACGGTGATGGCGATGGCGATGTTTGGGGCGTTTACGATTTTGCTGCCGACGAAGATTTATTCGATCACGCCGAAGCATGACACGTACACGGGGAATTTTTTGTTTGGGATTTTGACGGCGGTGTTATCGACGCCTTGCACGGCACCGCTGTTTCCGCCGCTGCTGCTGTGGGCGAAGGCGCAGCCGGTGGGGGTTGGTGTGCCGGCGGTGATGATGGTGGGGGTGGGGATGGCGTTTCCGTATTTGTTGCTGAGCGCGTTTCCGGAGGCGGCAAGGAAATTTCCGCGAGTGGGGCCCTGGGCGGAACTCGTGAAGCAGATGATGGGATTTTTGCTGCTGGGGGCGGCGGTATTTTTTGCGTCAGGACAGTTGATCGCGGGGCCGGCGTTTTGGTGGCCGATCGTGGGCGTGGCGGCGATCGGGTCGCTTTATTTGGTGGGGCGGACGATTCAATTGTCGAAGAACGCGCTGCCGCTGGGAATTTCATCGACGCTGGCCGTGGGCACGGTTGGGGCGATGGTGGCAATTGCGATCTGGATGAATACCGGGATCGCGTGGACGGAATATTCGGAGAAGGGGCTGAAAGAGGCGAGGGATGGGGGCAGGATTGTGCTGGTGGATTTCACGGCAAACTGGTGCCTGAACTGCCACACGATTGAAGGAACGGTTTTTCATGATCGGGCGGCGATCAGTGCGCTGCAGGATCGGAATGTGCTGACAATGCAGGCGGATTTGACCAAAACAGATGCGCCGGGGTGGGATTTGCTGACGCAATTGAACCCGACGGGGGGCATTCCACTGACGGCGATTTATGCGCCCGGGGCCAGTGAGCCGATTCAGATTTCGAGCGTCTATACGACAAAAACGCTGCTGGAGGCGTTGGAACAGGCGACGGGGAAGAGCGTGGCGGAGGCGAGATAAGATTTCGCGAAGCACAATCAATTAATAATATTTGTTGAGCCACGTGCCGAAAACGCGATCTTTCTTTGCGGCAAGATGGCATTGCACGCAGGAGTCTATCTTGCCGCTTTCGATGTTTGTTGGTTGGTCAAAATAGAAGTATTCCCAGTCGCCGTGCTTGGGGTCATATCCGGGATGTCGCTTGATCATGCCACCGACACCGATGTTGTCTGGAGGGCTGTTGGATAGGAGCGTTTTTTGTTTAACGATGATAGAGCCAACGGGGTATGGAGTAGTGGATCGCTTAAATGAACTGGCGGCGAGATCGTTCATGAAAATTTTGATGGAAGTGTTGGTGTGAGGGCCGAAAACATTGCGCGCTTGGTCCATTCGTGTTTGGGATATGCCGGCGCAGGCAAGAGCAAATTCGGGATTCACCATCACGGGTTGTTTGGTTATCAGTGTCAGGGTTGTGTAGTTACTAGCGATGTCTTGGGCAGTAGGATTTTCAGTGCGGTCACATGACGAGGTCGTCTGTTTGTTGCCTGGCGAACAACTCAGGAGTGAGAGGTACACGAGGCAAAGGACGATTGGTTTGTGCATTTGATGTCAGCTTTGACGGTCGGGGGGAAGAGAAAGTTCCGGGGCTACTGCGGATTTCTATAAGCTGGCATTTTGGTATGAAATATGGGATTTAGGGCTGAATTAAAACAGGATAGAGTTGTCGGACGTATAACTTTGGACGAAGAACCCTCTCCCTGGGTGCAGGGAGAGGGAGTTAAGGTTTTGGTTTGTGAAATTGCTTGAGTTTTGGGGTGTTTTGTCGAATACTATTGAATAGTCGGATGAAACGAACGCAGCAATTGATCGCGGTGGCATTGGTGGCGACGGCGCTTTGCGCTGATCGGGCGATTGCCGCTGCGCCGGAAGCTCGGCCGCAGATGTCGGTGGCGGGGCGGATTGTCGAGCGGTTGACGAGCGGGTTGAGGCGGGCGGTTTCAAGGGTGCGGATTTATCAGGCGCGGGAAGAAGTGGGGAGCGCTAAACCGCAAGCGGCGAAGTGCGATGCGCGCGTCGTGGTTGTGGGGTTGCATCCGAATTTTGGGGTGTTTGAATTTCGTCTTCCTCCGCCGGTTTGCTGATCATTTCTGTTTTTCTGTTGCGCGGTCGGTTTTCACTGACTGCGAGATTATTTCGTCACATAAGAATTGAGAAAATCCCATGGCCACCATTGGCAAAATCCTCACCAAGGTTTTTGGCAGCCGCAATGAGCGTCTGCTGAAGCGTTATCGTTCTATTGTCGCGCAAGTGAATGCGCTAGAAGAAAAAGTGCAGGCGATGAGCGACCCGGAACTTCGGCAGCGCACGCAGGAATTGCGCGCGGGACTCACGGGCGGAAAGCTGGATTCGATTGCAGTGCTGCCGGAGGCGTTTGCGATTATTCGCGAGTCGATGGATCGGCATATCGGGATTCGGGCGATTTTCAATCCGGATGAGCATTTCGATCCAGATCAATTCGATGATGAGATGCTGCAGGCATACGACATGGTGCAGCAGCAGATGATCGCGACGGGGCAGTCGTGGTTGAATGTGAATATTCCGCCCAAGATTTATGAGGCGGTGCGGAAGATGTACCCGGAAAGCCGGCCGCCGTTCCGGGCCAGGCCGTTTGATGTGCAGATCATCGGCGGCATCGTTTTGTATGAAGGCAAGATCGCGGAGATGGCGACGGGCGAAGGAAAGACGTTCGTTGCGCCGCTGGCCTGTTTTCTGCGGGTGTTGCAGGGATTCCATTGCCATGTCGTGACGGTGAACGATTATCTGGTGCGCCGCGACTCGATGTGGATCAAGCCGGCGTTCGATAATCTGGGCATTTCTGTTGGATACATTCAATCGGATATGGAGCCGGGCGCGGATACGCGCAAAAATATGTATCGCTGCGACATCACGTATGGCACCAACAGCGAATTTGGATTCGATTATCTGCGCGACAACATGAAGGAGCGTGCGGACCTGCAGGTGCAGGGGCCGCTGGATTTTGCGATCGTCGACGAGGTGGACAGCATTCTGATCGACGAAGCGCGAACGCCGCTGATTATCTCGGGCGCCGCCCACGATGATGCGCCGAAGTATCGAGCGGCGGATGCGGTGGCGAGGATTGTCATTGAGAAGAATAAAGCGTGGGATGCGGTTGAGAAGCAAGTGGATGCGGCCAAGCGCGCGATCAAGGCGGCGGAAGGGGATGAAGATAAAACGAAAGATTCCGGCGAGCGCGAAGCCGCGCGCAAGCGGCGGGCCGAAGCGGAAGTTCAGCTTGCCGAGGCGGAGAAAAAGAAGGAAGGGATCGTTCAATATTATGAGGTGGAACTGGATCGAAAGAGCGTGCATCTGACGCACGAAGGGATCGCGGCGGCGCAGGAGGCGGCGGGGGTGGGGTCGTTTTATGTCGGCAACAACATGGAGTGGCCGCATCTGATGGAGCAGTCGCTGCGCGCGCATGTGGTGTATGAGCGGGATAAGGATTATGTCGTCGAGCCCAATCCGCAGACGCGGCAGATGGAAGTGGTGATCGTCGATGAATACACGGGGCGAAAAATGGTGGGACGGCAATGGTCGGATGGTTTGCATCAGGCAGTGGAAGCCAAGGAGCGTGTTCCAATCAAGCAGGAAACGCAGACGATGGCGACGATCACGCTGCAGAATTTCTTCAAGCTGTATAAGGCGCTGTCGGGGATGACGGGAACGGCACAGACTGAGGCGGAGGAGTTCAGCAAGATTTATCGGTTGGAAGTGGTGTCGATTCCGACGAATCGGCCGGTGGTGCGGGCGGATGGAGAGGATCGGGTCTATCGCACTGAAGCCGAGAAATGGGAATCGATCATTGAGGAGATCAAGGAGAACAGCGATACCGGCAGGCCTGTGCTGGTGGGCACGACCAGCGTCGAAAAGAGCGAGCGACTGAGCAAGATGCTCAAGCATAAATATGGCGTGGACCATGAAGTGCTGAACGCCAAGCACCACGAGCGCGAGGCGCAGATCGTGCAGGTGGCGGGGCAGCAGCATAAGAATGCGCATGGTGAGATGGTCGGCAACGTGACGATCGCCACGAACATGGCGGGGCGCGGCACGGACATCAAGCTGGCGAAGGAAGCGCACGCGGCAGGCGGATTGCACGTGATCGGCACGGAGCGTCACACGGCGCGTCGAATCGACAACCAACTCCGAGGCCGCGGCGGACGACAGGGCGATCCGGGGTCGTCGCGGTTTTATGTCTCTCTCCAGGACGATCTGATGAAGATGTTCGCCGGCGAGTGGACGATCAAGGTGCTTGGTTTCCTCGGCATGGAAGAGGGGATGGCAATCGAAGACAAGCGCATCAGCAAGGGGATTTTGCGGGCACAGAAGAAAGTCGAAGAGCGGAATTTCCTGGCGCGCAAGAATCTGCTTGAGTATGACGAAGTGATGGATCATCAGCGCAGCAATTTTTATCGCATGCGGCAGCAGGTGTTGCTGGGCACGGGGGTGGCCGATGTGATCTGGTCGATGATCGGACAATCGATCGAGGATGCGGTCGGAAAATATGTGACCGAAGATTACATCGCGGCGACGGTTTCGGAATGGGCGAGGGTGAATTTCGACGTTCTGATCGATCCAGAAGATTTGAAAGGGATTCGGCGAATCGAGGATCTGGAAGAATTCATCAAGAACGCATCGCGCACGGAGGTGGAAACAAATCTCGGCGTGGTGCTGCAGGAGTACATGGGGGAAGACCCGGAGAACCCGGCGGATTGGGATACGAAGGGCTTGGCATCCTGGGCGATGAGCAAATACCAGGTGCAGGTGTCGCAGAACCAGCTTCGCAAAATGGATGCATTCGGCGTGGAGCAGATGTTAAAGGAGGCGGCGCTCGAACAAATCGGCAAGCGGGAAACTTCCGGGTTGACGAAATATCTGGAGCCGAATTTTGCGATGCAGGCGTTGTGTGACTGGGCGAAAGAAAAGTTCAACGTGGATGTGAAACCGGAGGAATTGCAGGCGGATGCGGGGCGAAATTTGGCGAAGCCGGCGGCGGAGATTGTGGAGTTGATCGACGAGCGCGCGCGGGCGGCTTACATTCCTCGCGAGATGGAATATCCCGTCGATCACACGCTGACGTTTGCTTTCGGCGATGGAAGCAGCACGGATGTGAACGCGTATGGCGTGGATTACGTGCGGGCGTGGGCGAAGGCGAAGTATGGCGTGGATCTGTCGGCGGAGTATGTGAGAGGCTTGTCGCTGCGCAAGCTGCGCGATGAGTTAATCGGATATCAGCAGCAATGGATGAGCAACGGGCAGGTGAGCAAGATTGCGGATGAGATTTTGTCGGGGAATTCAGACCCGGCTGGCATCGCCAAGGCGGCCAATGCGCGCTTCGCGGCGAATCTGACTCCGACCGACATCGAAAAAGCTCAATCTGCTTCTCGCGACGGCACGAACGTTCACGAATTACTGACCGATGCGGGACGGGCATTCCTTCGCAAAGAACTGACCGATCTGGAGCAGTATGTTTTGATTCAGATTTTCGACCAGAGCTGGAAGGATCATCTTTATGCGATGGATTTGCTAAAGACCGGCATCGGCTTGCAGGCGTTCGCGGAGCAGGACCCTCGCATCGCGTACAAGAAGGAAGGGTATCGCTATTTCGAGGAGATGATGGCGGGGATTCGAGACAAGGTGACGGATTTGATCTTCCGGGCGAGGATCGGAAGGGCGGCGCCGGAGCGCAGGAGCAATTACAACGTCACCGAAGCGCGGCACGAGGTGTCGCAGAATTATGGCGTGTCGGAAAACCTGCGCGAGACAGCGGACATGGGCGTGCCCGAAAGCGGCGCGGCGCAGGCGGCTGCGGAAACGCAGGGTGAGGGTGCGGCAAAGGTGAAGCAGATCGTGCGGGAGGCGGTGAAGGTGGGGCGAAACGATCCGTGCCCGTGCGGGAGCGGGAAGAAGTATAAGAAATGTTGCGGGGTGAATGCGGAGTGAAGCCTATCGCGTTAAAACAAATGCAACCGTGGAGCGGCAGAGACGCGGAGAGTTCATTTTGTATGAATGAATCCCTGCAAGGGGTTTGAATCTTGAATTTTGCGAGTTATTGCATTCCTGGAAGGCTGTGCAGATCGATCTCGTGCTGCATGTCGTCCTTGGGTTTGTCGCTCTTTTTGTTTTGCGAGTTTTGGGCGACGGGTTTGGGGGCGTTGGGGGTTAACGTCATTTGGTTGCCGTCGCGAATGATTTTGAGCGGGGCGGAGCGCTCGTAGCCGAATTGGACGAGTTGGCCCATGGCATCGTCGCTGGATTGGATGTTGTCTTTGACGGAAAGGGGGCCGATTTCGAGGATAGCGTCGCCTTCCTTGAGGCCGTAGGCAGTGTCAGCGGGGCCGCCGGGGACGACTTTGGTGACATCGATTGCGGAAATTTTCCCGCCACTGGTTTCGGTATCGACAACGAGGGAATCGGAGAATTTCATCGAGCCATCGGCAGAATAGCCGGCGATGGGGTTGACCTGCTGGCGAGCTTCATCGCCTTTTTTCAGGACTTCCTGGGTATAGGGGAGGGTGCTTTTGTGCATGATCCAGACGATTACGCCAATGGTGATGAGCAATCCGACTAAGCCGAATCCTGCTCGCATGATCTTTCCTTGTTTGAGTGAGAAGATTATAGCGGGATCGCACCAGGAAGCGAAATCAGACAGAGTCAAAAGATCGGGGTCGGCTCTCTTCGAGGGCATGGTCTTGCATGGTGTCCGCGCTGGATACTGGCATGGCGATTCGACTCGTGGGGACAGGCAAAGTCTCGAAGCCTCGCACTTCGGGTAGCGGCCGCTGCCTCCAGATAAATACCGTTGAAATGGTTGCGGCGATGCAGACGATCAAAACGCATGCGACTAATGCGAACAATCCCGGTCCGCCATTCCAACTTGTTCTGAATGCACCAAATCCGAGGATAAAAGCAACTGAAACCCAGATCCCCATCGTAGCGACCGTTCTGGCGGTTGTGTCAGGCATATCAATTACGCGACAACTTTTACGGCTTCCTTCTGTGTCGGTTTGATGGTGAGGACTTTGTCGAGGCGGGTGATTTTGATGAGGTCCATGAGCCGGCCGGTGACGCCGCAGAGGATCATTTTGCTGTTTTTGAGGGCGAGCAACTTCTTGTTCATGTTAAGGACGATGCCGATCGCCTGGCTGGAGAGATACTGGACTCGCTCGAAATCCATGATGATCTTGCGCTGATCCTGGGCGTCGATGAGGTGATAAAGCTGGCGGCTAATGGTCTCAAGCTGAGCGGGGTCCATCAGCGAGGCGGTGCGGAATTCGATAACGAGCCACTTATCGACCATCTGGGTGATGAAGTGGGCGGAGTTGGGGTTAACGGGATCCATGGACTTTTGCCTCGAAAGATGCGATGAGGGAGTGTAACCGAGGGGCGACGAAGTTCAAATTGATTTGAAGAGGCGGCTGAAGTTTCTGTGGCCGTGAACGACACGATCGACCGTGAGAGTCGAATCATCAAAGCGATATCCAATGACATAGGAGTAA
>DATAPK010000340.1:0-5271 GCA_036265245.1 Tepidisphaeraceae bacterium
ATCGGCGAAGGAAAGGGAATTTTGCAATAACCCCTTTTTGATAATCGTGCGCTCGTCGGGGGTTAGTTTTGCATAGAACCAGTCGTAACCGATGGCGGAGGCGAAGCTCATTTCGCCGACGGAGAGAAAATGCTTTGGGGCCCAGTCGGGGAAGACGGCGGCGGTCAGGAGATCATTTTTTGCACGGGAGAAAAAGCGCTCGTCGCCGGTGAGGCGATAGGCCATCGCGCAGGTGAGGATATTGTAGACGGCGTATCGATCCTGCTCCTGGCCTTGGGCACGGTCGGGCTGGCGAATTGGTGGGGCGTGCAGGATCGCTTCGGCGGTGGCGATGATGTGTTTGTGTAGGTCGGCGCGGAGGGGATCGGTCTTGGCGGCTGCGAGCGCTTTCGCGAGGTCCTCATCGGTGAACAACAAGCGCGGATGACCCTTTCGCAGATGCGTCAGGGGGTCATCGTTCGTATCCACAGCAGCGACTGCCGCCAACGCGAGATGCTCTTTCAGAAAGGCGAGCACTACCGGGAGCAGATCCTGCGGCAGGGGTTTTTTCTGCCAGGTTGTGAAATCGAAACCGTGGCCGACGCCTTCGAGCAAAAGCAATTGATGTGGCACGCCGGCATTGGCGAGCAAGTGATCCAGTTCAATCGATTCGTGATAATCCACGGCGGGGTCGGCGTTGCCCTGGATGATCAAGACCGGGGGAGAATTGGGGGTGATTTTGGATTTCAGCCAGGGATCGGTGTCGGCATAAAAATCGCCAATGGCGCTGACCGCGCTGGATACGCCGGAGTAGGGGGGCGTGCTATCGAAGGATGCGTCGCCATTGGTTAGACCGACCATGAGCGATAACCAGCCGCCCGCGGAGCCGCCGAACAGGGCGATACGCTGCGGATCGATTCCATAGTCTGTTGCGTGCGCGCGGAAAAATCGGATGGCGTTGCGGGCGTTGGCGATGTTCTGAAGGATGCGGGGAGAATGTTCTTCGCCACCGTCGGAATCTGGCCAGGTTCCGTAGTTGATGCTGATGGCGACGTATCCGGCGGCGGCGAGTTGAGAGCAGATGTTTTTTTCGCGCGAGTCGGTTTTGTCGTGGTGATTGCCGTGCATCCAGATGACGGCCGGGGAATTGGCTGACGCAGATATTGGCAGATAAGCATCGGCGCGTTCGGATGGTTCGGCCGTTTGATAGAGAATATTGCCGACGATATGAAATGATGGAGTCTGGGGCGCGTCGGCGCGAATTGCCGTTGCAAAAAGAGCGAAGAATAGTCCGATGAAACATCGCATATGGAAAGATCGCATCATAGATTGTCGCGAGAATAATTAGAACTATTTCACAAGAGAAGATTCGGCGCGGCACGGAGTATGATGTATCGGGGGCTTTTGGCGTCCTTGGCATTACCAATGATGAAATGGTTGAGCCGAATTTCGCTGGTTCTTTGCGTGGCGGTGGCGGGGATGTGGCTGGCGAGCTTTTTCTGGACGCCGGTGGTTCGCTGGCGGCAGGGAGCGCAGAGGACATTTTTTGTTGCGGTGCATCGTGGGCAAGTGGAATTGGCGGAGCAGTCTTTCACGCCGGGGTTTGTTGCGAAGCAGGCGATTCTGGTGACAGACGAGTATGGTGTGTTGAAGCTGGAGACTTCGCCGCATTTCGGAGAAGGGTGGGAATATGATCCGCACTCCGCTTTGTATCGAAGCCCTTTTTGGTTTGGGCATGGCCATCAGACTTTGATCACGATCCGGGCCCTCGGCCCGAGCCAGGCGGTTTTTCTGGGAGGGTTTGATCTGTTTACGATTCCGATCTGGTTTGTGATGGTGGTTTTCGCAATCGCGCCGACCATAGTTTGGACGCGAGCACATCGTCGCCGGGTGCGAATTCGGGATGGGATTTGCGTTAAGTGCGGATATGACCTTCGGGCGACGCCCGATCGATGTCCGGAATGCGGAACGGTGCCCGAGACTGCTGAAATTGTGATCGTTCTGGATCAGGCGAAGCTGGAATAGCAAAGCCATCAAGCTCTTGAAACCGATATGATGTTTGGCTATCGTTGCGGGCGTATCGCGGGTGTAGCTCAGTGGTAGAGCGTCACGTTGCCAACGTGAATGTCGAGGGTTCGACCCCCTTCACCCGCTTTGTTCGTAAGTCACGCCGAACGCATTTCGTTTGAATACCGATCCGATGCTAAAGCTGTTGAGAATTGCCGTTTGATGAACAGCGACAAGCTTTGGCTGGCCTGTGAAGGTGGCCACGCTTCGATCAGGACGGGGCATCAAAATGCAGACTGTCGGTGATCGCAAAATCGCTTATTCCTGATCTAGGGGCTGGCCGACCACTCTCTCGCGGAATCGACTTTTATCGGTCCTAATGTGGGAAATTAATTGCTAGTGTTGGGGCTATTACGAAGGTAATATTTCTAAATCGGTAACCCACGTCCAGAGGAGTGTTTATGTTTTTGGGGTATTGGATCGCGCCAAAGCAACCTGCCTCGGTGCGCGCTCGCACAAGTGTTAAGAAGACGCGCGGATGGGCGGGGCTGGCGGTGGCGGAGTTGCTTGAATCGAGGCGTTTGCTCGCGGCTGTTGAGCCGGTCATCACTGAGTTCATGGCGCAGAACAACAGCACGATCAAAGACGAAGACGGCGATTTCTCCGACTGGCTTGAAATCTACAATCCCAACCCGGCGCCGTTCAATCTGAACGGGTACTTTCTGGCCAACAAGCCGACCAAGCTGAATAAATGGAAATTCCCAAACGTTTCGCTGGCTGGTCACGGATACATGATCGTCTGGGCGTCGAACAAGAATCGGATTGATCCGACCAAGCCGCTGCACACTAATTTTGCGCTGAGCAAGGACGGCGATTATCTCGCGCTGGTGAAGCCTGACGGCGCGACGATCGACGAGGATTTCGGCGCCCTCTTTCCGCCGCAGAATCCGGATGTGTCGTATGGCATTCCGCTGACCGACACGGCCTTGGTCGGATCGACCGACAACGTCAAATATCTTATCCCGCAATCAGGATCGGTGGATTCAACGTGGACGGCGAGCAATTTTGATGATTCGAATTGGAATACAGGGGAAAACGGCGTCGGCTACGACACCACCGGCGTGCTGAGCAGCGCGATCAACACCAACGTGCAAAGCGCGATGCAGAATAAGGAGACGTCGGCGTATATGCGGGTGACGTTCAATGTTGCCGATCCGGCGCAATTCGACGCACTAACGCTGAGCATGCGTTACAACGATGGTTTTATCGCGTATCTGAACGGCCAGCAGATCGCGAGGAAAAATGCGCCGTCGACGACGCAATGGAATTCGACGGCCAACGCGACCGGGCCGGACGGCGCGCCATCGCAGGATTTCGATGTGAGTAGTTTTCTTTCGGCGCTTCAGCCGGGCACGAACGTGCTGGCGATCGACGGGTTGAACGAATCCAAAGGCGATGCGGATTTTTATATGTCGCCGCAATTGATCGGGATCAATGCGCGGGTGGGGACGCCGACATTTCTCGCGCCCACGCCGGGCGCGATCAACAATGCGAACTCCGTTGAATTCGTTTCCGATACCAAGTTCGACCACGACCGCGGGTTTTACAGTTCGCCATTTGATCTGGCGATCTCCACTGACACCGCCGACGCTACCATCCGCTACACCACCGACGGCAGCGCCCCCAGCACGACCGCGGGCACGATTTATACGGGGCCGATTCACATTTCCACAACGACAGTCGTGCGTGCGCTGGCGTACGAAACCGGCATGACGCCGACCAACGTCGATGCGCAGACTTACATCTTTCCCAACGACGTGATTCATCAGCCCGCCAGCATTCCCGGCTATCCCACTCCGCAGGAACCGGTGAACGACACGGGAACCAGCGTTCCTTTTGATTTTCAGATGGACCCGAGCATCGTGAACAACCCCGCGTATAGCACGGCGGTCATCAATGGGCTGGAATCGATCCCCACGCTTTCGGTTGCCACCAGTTCGAGCACCATCTTCGGCCCGAACGGTTTCTACGATACCGGAACGAACACCAATGACGTGGAAGTGCCGATCTCATTTGAGTACATCGACCCGGCACATCCGCAGGACACCATCCAGATTAACGCCGGCATCTCGGGGCATAGCAAGCAGCGACTGAAGCGGTCGTTTGATGTCCATTTTCGATCGGAATACGGCGCATCCAAGCTGGATGATGGAATCTTCCAGGATGCACCGCTGGGCGGGAGCACGGCGACGAGCGAGATCGATCAACTTATCCTGCGCGCGGGGAATAACCGTTCGTGGGCGACCACGTCAGCGCCGGCGTTGACGACTTACACGGAAGACGAATGGGTGCGCGAAAATCAGATCGCGGTAAGCGGGGTGGGCGTACATGGAACGTTCGTGCAGCTTTATATCAACGGGCTGTACTTGGGATTGTACAACATCGTCGAGCGCCCCGACGCGGGGTATGGCGCGGCTTATTACAGCGGCAGCAAAGACAATTGGTTTGCGATCAGCCAGGACGGCGTTCAGGACGGCGACGCCACGCGTTGGAATTTCATGATGAATACCCTCGCCGCCGAGGATCTGTCCATTTCTGCAAACTATGCGCAGATGCAGCAGTATCTCGATGTGAAGGAATTCGCCGACTACATCATCAGCGAATGGTACGCGGGCAAGAGCGACTGGCCGACGAATAATTACTGGGCCGGCGGCGATACCTCCACGAAGATGCCGTTCCAATTTTATTCCTGGGACGGCGAAGACATGATGAACACGGTCTTCCTGCCGGTGAACCCGCCCAGCACGCCTCCCAACGGCGCGTGGGTCAATCCTTATTTTCTGACCGGCAACACCGACGTCAACGTGCCGATTGTGAAGCTCTGGCGGGCGTTGAGAAACAGTCCGGATTTTATGACCCTGTTCGCGGATCGCGCTTACAAGGCGTTGGAGAATGACGGCGCGCTCACCGATGCCAACGCGCTGGCACGATGGGATACGCTCAACAACTTCATCAAAGATGCGGTCGTGGATGAATCGGCACGGTGGGGCGATTCACTGGCATCGACTGGCCGGCCGACGCGCACCCGTGATGGCGATTGGACGTCTTCCGTCCAGGCCATCCGGAATGACATTCAAGGCAACGCCGAGCAACTCATCGACGCCATGCGCGCCGCGGGATTTTATCCCAGCATCGATCCGGCCACCATGAACCAGCAGGGCGGGCTTGTGCCTTCGGGATTCAATCTCAGTCTGACGAACCCGAATTCCGGCGGCACGGTTTATT
>DATAPK010000341.1:0-4316 GCA_036265245.1 Tepidisphaeraceae bacterium
ACACGTTTTATGATGCGTTTAATCCGGCGGCGGGAAAATTGTTCTGGGATCAGATCAATCGCGAGCTTTTCCCGAAGAAATTCGACGGCTGGTGGCTGGATGCGACCGAGCCGGATTTGACGAAATCGCCGACGCTTCAGGGGCAGCGGCAGGCGATGCATCCGACGGCGCTGGGACCTGCATCGCGCGTGCTCAATGCGTTTGCGCTGGTCAATGCGCGCGCGGTTTATGACGGCCAGCGTGAGGCGGCGCCGGATGAACGGGTTTTTATTCTCACGCGTTCCGGTTTTGCGGGGCAGCAGCGATACGCCGCGGCGACGTGGTCGGGCGATACGAGCGCAACCTGGCAGGCGTTGCACAAGCAGATCGCGGCGGGGATTGGATTTTGTCTGTCTGGCGTGCCGTGGTGGAGCATGGATTCGGGTGGATTCTCCGTGCCGCCGCAGTTTGCGAGCCGCACGCCTAAAGAGGCGGATGTCGAAGAATGGCGAGAATTGAACACGCGCTGGTTCGAGTTCGCGACGTTCGTGCCGCTGTTGCGGGCTCACGGCGAATTTCCGTTCCGCGAGATGTGGGATTTTGGCGGTGACGACAGCCCGGCGTATCAGGCGCAACTGAAATTCGATCGCATCCGCTATCGCCTGCTGCCGTATATTTATTCTCTCGCCGGCGAGATCACCCACGACGGCGGCACGATGATGCGCGGGTTGGTGATGGATTTCCCCGATGACGCCACCGCCCGCGACATCACCGATCAATATCTTTTCGGGTCGGCGTTTCTCATCAGTCCGATCACTGCTTACAAAGCGAGAAATCGGCAGGTCTATCTGCCGAAAGATGCAACGTGGTATGACTTCTGGACCGGCCAATCCTTTGCCGGTGGTCAGTCGATCGACTCCGCTGCGGCTTTTGATTCGATGCCGGTGCATATCCGCGCGGGCTCGATCATCCCTTTCGGACCGGAGCTTCAATACACCACAGAGAAACAGGCCGATCCGATCACACTATATGTTTACACCGGCGCTGACGGCGCATTCACGCTGTACGAAGACGATGGACTGACGAGCGGTTACGAGAAGGGCGCGTTCACGCAAATCCAGATCAAGTGGAACGACGCCGCCAAGACGTTGACGATTGGCAAACGCCAGGGCTCATTTTCGGGCATGCTGAGTTCTCGGAATTTTGAAATCGTGCTCGTCGGTAAGGACAAACCTATCGGTTTTGCGTTCACGCCAAAGGCCGATCGTTCTGTGAAGTATGAGGGGCAATCGATTGATTTGCGGTTCTAGGAATTTAAATTCATCACGCAGGCAAAGAGAAAAACTTTTTGCCACGAATGGCACGAATGGACACGAATAAGAAATGTGTTGAATTCATTCGTGAACGTTCGTGCCATTCGTGGCCGCCTTCTTCTTGTTCTTAGTGGTGAATCACTTTTTCGTCTGAGGGTCACTATGAACGTTCGCTGGGTTGGCCGCGTTTTCGTTTTTGCAGTTTTGCTTCCCTTCGCCTCGCTGGCGGAAGATCCGCCGGCTTATCTCGATTCCACCAAGCCGATTGAAACGCGCGTGGAGGATTTGCTAGGGCGGATGACGCTGGAAGAAAAAGTTTCGCTGGTTCATGCTGATTCCAAATTCAGCACGGCCGCGATTCCGCGCCTAGGCATCCCCAGGCGATGGATGAGTGACGGCCCGATGGGTGTGCGCGAAGAGATTGGTCCGGACACGTGGAACGCGGCTGGAAGGACGGACGATTTCGTGACGGCCATGCCCGCGTCGATTTGCCTGGCGGCGACTTGGAATGTCGATCTCGCCAAACTTCAGGGGCAGACGATTGGTGAAGAAGCGCGGGTGCGTGGCAAGGACATCATGCTCGGGCCGGCGGTGAATATTCAACGCACGCCGCTTTGTGGCCGCAATTTTGAATACATGGGGGAAGACCCCTGGCTTACCTCGCGCATCGCGGTGAACTACATCGAAGGAGAGCAATCGCGCGATGTGGCCTCTTGCGTCAAGCACTTTGCGCTCAACAATCAGGAGCAGGATCGGGGTTCGATTGATGTGAAGGTTGATGAACGTGCGCTTCGTGAGATTTATCTGCCGGCGTTTGAGGCGGCCGTCAAAGAGGCGGACGTCTTGACGGTGATGGGCGCTTACAACCAGTTTCGCGGCCAGCATTGCTGCGAAAATGACGTGCTGCTCAACAAGATTCTCAAGGGCGAATGGAAATTCACCGGCCTGGTGATGTCGGATTGGGGAGGCGTTCACGACACCAAAGAGGCGGCGATAAACGGGCTCGATCTGGAGATGGGCACCAACAAACCGTACGACCAATTCTATCTGGCCAACGCTTTTATCGATGGGCTCAAAAGCGGCGAATATCCGATGTCCGTACTGGACGACAAGGTTCGCCGAAACCTGCGCGTGATGTTCGCGACGAAGGTTCTGGACAAAGATCGTGCGCAAGGCTCGCTCAATACGCATCAGCATCAGGAGACCGCCCGCAAAGTCGCTGAAGAGGGAATTGTTCTGCTGAAGAATGAAAAGCAGACTTTGCCGCTCGATGTGAAGAAGATTCGTTCAATTGCGGTGATCGGTGATAACGCGACTCGCCTGCAAGCTGCCGGCGGACAGTCATCGGGGCTGAAGGCGTTTTATGAAGTGTCGCCGCTTGATGGGGTCGTTCGACGCGCGGGGCGGGATGTGAACGTGATATTTTCGCAGGGGTATGTTGTTCCTCCATCGAGGCGGCGAAATTCGACCCAGCCCGTCCCAGCGAGCGGGCCATCCGCTGAAGAGTTGAGAGATCGAGCGGTTGCCGCGGCCAAGTCGGCTGATGTCGCGATCTACATTGGCGGGCTGAACAAAGAACCTTTTTGCGACACCGAAGGCACTGACCGAAAAGATATGAAACTCCCCTACGGCCAGGACGATCTGATCCGCGCTGTCGTCGCTGCCAACCCGCATACTGTCGTCGTCCTCGTCTCGGGTAGCGCAGTTGAAATGGATTCATGGCTCGATCAAGTGCCGGCAGTCGTCGAAGCCTGGTATGGCGGTAGCGAAGCGGGTAACGCGCTTGCTCGTGTGCTTTTTGGCGATGTGAATCCATCCGGGAAATTGCCCTTCACGTTTCCGCGTCATCTGGAAGATTCTCCCGCGCACGCCCTGCACGCATATCCAGGTGAAAATGGCGTGGTGGAATATAAGGAAGGCCTGCTCGTTGGTTATCGCTGGTTCGATACCAAGCAAATCGAGCCGCTCTTCTGTTTCGGCCACGGGCTTTCTTACACGAACTTCGAATATTCCAATCTGAAATTAATCCCCGGCAAAGACGACAATGCGGTCACGGTTCAATTCGATCTTCAAAACACCGGCGACCGCGACGGCAGCGAAACCGCGCAGATTTATATTCACGATGTCCAACCCAGACTCGAACAACCCGACAAACAACTCAAGGGTTTTCAGAAACTCTTTCTGAAGTCTGGCGAAAAGCAAAGCGTAACTGTTTCTCTGCCACGGCACGCGTTTGAGTTTTACGATCCGCAAAAAAGTGCGTGGACGACCGATCCGGGCGATTATGAAATCCTCGTCGGCGCATCCTCACGCGACATTCGATTGCACGATCACACTCGGCTGTAAAGTATTTATGGTTCAAACGAGAATACTTCATAAGAATGCGGCGGGATGCGCACCGGGAATGTCGGGCGTCGGGGCCCTTGAACGCGCTGCCGTGGCTCGTCTGCGGTGCGCGTCGTTGGCCCGGGCGAAATCTCCGTGCCAGTGACGATATCGCGCAGCTTCGAAACACCCGGCGGCAGAGAAATATTGACATCTGCCTCTTCGCCCAAAAACGATTGCAAGACAAACGTGTGATTGTCGTAAGCGAAGACACTCACCTTCGCCGGGCTGTCCGTCCAGACGGGAAAATCACGCAGCAACACCCGCTTGATCGCCGTCAGCACGCCCTGCGGATAGTTGTACAAATCGCCCTGATTTTCTGGGATCGTCAGGATGTACAGAATCCCCTTGGAATATCGATCCATCAGCAGAATTGGAAAGCCCGTGTCCGCCTCGACGGCACTGACTAGTTGCCATGCATCATTGGTTAAAAACCGAATCTCCGGAATCATTACCATTGGATTCTTCGAATCTGCGCCGGCCAACTGAATCCCATTTCCAGGCCCATAGCCGCCCAGATAATTCCGCACGGCCACTTTTCGGCCAGTGCATTGCAATTCGACGATGTCGTCGATGCCTTTATCTTTGAGCGCTGCCAATAGACCCGACGTGATGACGACGTTCTTTCCCGCCTTCAGT